>JACDAM010000001.1 GCA_013695435.1 Burkholderiales bacterium
CGAAGTGACTGTCGAGATCGGCGAAAACAAACAGCTCGCCGCCTCGGGCGCGGACTTCCTGCATGTTGGATTTCACTTTTTCGAGCAGCGTATCGTTTGGCGCGATGACGACAACCGGCATGTCGCGCTACGGCAACGAAGCGCGTGACCGCTGGGCGGCGTGCCCGGCGTTGTCTAATCCCGAGCAAATTGCGAAAGCCGTGCTCTGGATGGTTTGAGTTTGTAGCGCGTCCGCTCACGCTTTGTTTGCATCTGAGCGACTCGAGTTGCGCCTGAAGCAGTTGGCGCAAGCCTCTTTTCGGCTAATCCCTCGCTGGCCGCTTCTTCAGTTTCGCTGCAGCACGCTGCGGTGCATATGCAGGCTCCTTGCCGTCGCCGAGACATTGCCTTCGTTTTCCGTCAGGATTTTCTGGATGTGCTCCCACTCCAGCCGTTTCACCGAAAGCGGTTGACTGCTGATCGCGGCGGCGGCGTTGCCCTCGTCCTGATGCAGGGCGGCGACGATTTCGTCTTGCGCGGTTTTCGGCGGCCAGGTTTTGCCCTTGCTTTCGACATGCGCGCGGATCGCATCGGCAGCGCCCTTGCGAATTTCGCGCGTCTTTCCCTGTTCGGCAAGATTGACGCCGCTCATGCGCGTCTGCGCGGTAAACGGCACGAAGCTCGCGCCAGCGCGTGAATATCGCGTTCGCGCAAATTGAATTTCTGCTTGGCGAGCACGACGATGCTGCGCCCCTCGGGAGTTTCATCGGCGAGCGAAGCGAGCTGCGCGGCGTCGGCCAATTCGCGGTCGGCAACACCCTCGGCCGGAACGAAAGCCGCTGCCTGACGATTGCCGAGCGTGATGGTTCCGGTTTTGTCGAGCAGCAGCACGTCGATGTCGCCGGCGGCTTCGACCGCGCGCCCGGAAGTCGCGATAACATTGGCCTGCAGCATGCGTCCCATGCCGGCAACGCCGATCGCCGACAACAGACCGCCGATGGTCGTCGGAATCAGGCAAACGAGTAGCGCGATCAAAACCGTGATTGCGATCGGCGAACCGGCTTGCGCGGCTTGGACGCTGAAGATCGAAAACGGCAGCAAGGTGGCGGTCGCCAGCAGGAACACGATGGTCAGCGCGATCAGCAGGATCGTCAGCGCGATTTCGTTCGGCGTTTTGCGCCGTTTGGCCGACTCGACCATCGCGATCATGCGATCGAGAAAAGCTTCGCCCGGATTGACGGAGACGCGCACGACGAGCCAGTCCGACAACACGCGCGTGCCGCCGGTCACAGCCGAGAAATCGCCGCCGGATTCGCGGATGACCGGAGCGGATTCGCCCGTGATCGCCGATTCGTCGACCGAAGCGACGCCTTCGATCACTTCGCCGTCGAGCGGGACCATATCGCCGGCTTCGATCAGAACGGCATCGCCTTTGCGCATATCGTCGATCGGCGCTGGAACGTAGGATGCGCCGTACCGCGGCTCAGCCAGTTTTTTCGCCCAGGTTGTTTTCTTGAGGCCGCGCAGCGATGCGGCCTGCGCTTTGCTGCGGCCTTCGGCAAGCGCTTCGGCGAAGTTGGCGAACAAGAGCGTAAACCACAGCCACAACGCTACCGCCAGAATGAAGCCGGCCGGCGCTTCTCCCTCCCCGCGCAGCGCCTGGAAGAACAACAGGGTTGTCGCTATGCTGCCGACATAGACGACGAACATCACCGGATTGCGCAACTGCGCGCGCGGCGCGAGCTTCTTGAACGATCCGACCAATGCCGGCTTGATCAGCTCACGGTCGAACAGAGTAAGTGTTTTACGAGCCATGGTTCGAGAACAGTTGCAAATGTTCGACGATGGGACCGAGCGCGAGCGCCGGAATATAGGTGAGTGCGCCGACGATCAGCACGGTTCCGATCAACAGCACCACGAACAGAGGACCGTGGGTCGGCATGGTGCCGGCGGTGACCGCGATGCGCTTCTTGGCGGCGAGGCTGCCCGCGATCGCCAGCACTGGAACGATGATGGCGAAGCGCCCGAACCACATGGCGATGCCAAGCATGGTGTTGTAGAACGGCGTATTGGCCGACAGCCCGGCGAATGCGCTGCCGTTGTTGTTCGCGCCGGACGAAAACGCGTACAGCATTTGCGAAAGGCCATGCGCGCCGGGATTGGAGATGCTCGAGGTTCCGGGTTCGACCATTGCTGCGATCGCGGTTCCGACGAGGACCAGGAATGGCGTCATCAAAACCGCGATCGACGTCATCTTCATTTCATACGATTCGATTTTCTTGCCGACATACTCGGGAGTGCGGCCGATCATCAGGCCGGCGATGAACACCGCGAGGATCGCGAACACCAGCATGCCGTACAACCCTGCGCCGACACCGCCAAACACGACTTCGCCGAGCTGCATCAGCCACATCGGAATCAGCCCGCCGAGCGGCATGAAGGAATCGTGCATCGCGTTGACCGCGCCGCACGAGGCCGCGGTCGTAATGACCGCGAACAGGGCCGAGGCTACGATACCGAAGCGGACTTCCTTGCTTTCCATGTTGCCGCCGGCTTGCAATTCGCTCGCGGTTTGATCGACGCCGAGTTGCGCCAGCAGCGGATTGCCAACCTGCTCGGCGGACATCGCGCCCAGCGCCATGACGACGAAAATCGCAGTCATCGCGGCAAGGATGGCCCAGCCCTGCCGGATATCGCCGACCATGCGTCCGAACACAAAACACAGCGCCGCCGGAATCAAAAAAATCGCAAGCATTTCAATGAAATTCGAAAACGGCGTCGGATTTTCGAACGGATGCGCGGAGTTGGCGTTGAAGAAACCGCCGCCGTTGGTGCCGAGCATCTTGATCGCTTCCTG
>JACDAM010000002.1 GCA_013695435.1 Burkholderiales bacterium
GCAACTAACACCGCCATCCCGGCGCGCGGACACGTTACCGCGAAAGCGGCCGTTTGCGGGGAGCGCGCCTTGGCCCCGCCTCCCGCAAGCTGGCCTGTGGCTAACGTGTCGGCGGGGCGCGCGGACACGTTACCGCGAAGCGGCCGTTTGCGGGGAGCGCGCCTTGGCCCCGCCTCCCGCAAGCTGGCCTGTGGCTAACGTGTCGGCGGGGCCTTCCCCCGTCAAGGGGAAAGGAGAAAGTGCTGTCGCTTTAAGGGAAAGGAAATCGACGGGGACTCGCGAAACGTGATGATCCTTGCAAAGCAGACGTGAAAAGGGGCCGTCAGGCCCCTTGATATGATAGGCGGGAGGGACTACCTGAACACTTCGATGCCACCGCCGCCGCTGCCGCGGACCGGAGGTGCGCTGATCGTTTCTTTCGGTCCACCATTTGCCGTTCCCGGTTGCAGCGGGTCGACGCGGCGTGGATCGAATTCGCGCGGGTCGACCGGACCGGCGCTGCCGGCGGCGCCGCGGATTCGACTGTAATCTTCATCCGCTTCGTCCGCGCTGCCGAAGCGCGGATCCAGGTAGTGCCTGCCGTTCTCCGGCGTGGCATCGGTTGGGCGAGTGGGGTCGGTACGCGCGTCAAGCGGCGGCGTGGCGTCGGCCGGCGTGGTCGCGTCACGCTCTACCTTCGAGGTTTGCGGTGTTGTCGACCAGCTTGAACCATCCGCTCCGGCCGGACCTGATCCTCCGGCGGCGCCGTACCCGTCGGGTCGGTCGGCGTATGAATTATTCCGCGCGGCGCTCAGTTCGTCTCCCGAAATCTGGCCATCGCCGTCTGCATCGACCGTCATGAAATCGAGCACGGTTCCGCCGGCGCCGATTTGCGCCTCGCCTCTGCTGACGACGTTATCGCCGTTGGTGTCGAGCCGCTCCATGCTGAGCGTCCCTTGCGATTGCATTTGCGATGAACCTTCGATCACGCCGTCCGCCGCAGCATTCGTGGCTATGAGCGGCGAAGCGAATGCACAGGCGATAATCCAGGGCAGGTGCTTTTTCATAACGGGCTCCTTTGTGGTGTTTGCTCGATCGATAGATGTTTGAGAGAGCAATCGCCGCGTCGTTCAGTGTTTGCATAGCCGGGAACGACGCAAATTTCCAGATGATGCTTTCCGAATGCAGGCGACTGGGGACGCTGCGAACAAACGAAGGTAGGCGAAGACGGACATCAAATAAAAAAGGGGCCGCCAGGCCCCTTTATGATGCTTTGACGCTTACTGCGCTTTTTTCTTCATTTTTTCTTCGTCTTTCGGGGTTGCAGCGGGGTCGATCGGCCTATCGCTGCTCGAACTGCCGGCACCAGGCTGGGCTGCGGGCTCAGCCGCACCGGCCGGCCCGGCAGCGCCGGCATCGCGCTCGCTTGCACCCTGATCTTTGCTGCCGTCGGTGGCGCGTGCGGCTGGTTGCTTCGTGCTTTTCTCTGCGCCCGTGGTCGCGCTGGCATCTGCGGCGGAACCTGCCTTATCGGTCGCGAGTGCGTAGGTCGAGCCCAAGGCGAGGGCGACGGCTAATGCGATTTCCTTTCTCATGTCCAGCTCCTTTTGATGGTTAATCAAAAAACTACGACTAATACACCGCGCTTTGAAACTGTGGTCAACATTTGCTCACGCTGGCCGCTTCGATCACTTCGCTTCGGGACCGGATGGGCCCGCTACACCGCGTTCCGTCGCGCCATGGTCTTTGGAACCATCGCTGGCGCGTGGTGTGGTCTGCGCTGCCGCGTATTCATCTTTCGAAACGCGTCCGTCACGGTTTTTATCCGACGCCATGAAATCCATCGCCGGACTCATTTTTCGAGCAACGGCGCTCGCTTCGTCCTTGCTGACGTAGCCATCCTTGTTGGCGTCAGTCTGATCCCAAATCGCCGAATGCCTGGCTGCGTCGGACGCTTCCTCCGCGACAGCCAGCGCGGAACCCATGAGCAGCTTGGAACCCAGCATCACGGCTACGGCTAAGGTGATCTGGTTTCTCATCGCGAGATCATGGGTTCCCAATCGTTGTTTACTGCTTTTTCATCTTGTCGTCGGACGCTGCAGCATCGGGCGCCGGTCCGGCGGGTCCTGCCGCGCCGCTGCCCGCTCGCAAGGCCGCGAACTCGTCTTTGGAGAGACGACCATCGGCGTTTACGTCAATGGACGCGAAATCAGCCGCAATTTTGGCTTCCTTCGCTTCCTCCTTGCTGACGTAGCCGTCCTTGTTGGCGTCAACTTGATCCCATCGCATCGTTTGTCCGGCGGTTGCGGAAGTCGCGCCGGCATCCACCGAGGCGCCCGCTTTATCGCCGGCGCTGGCCAAGGTCGAACCCAAGGCGAGAGCGATAGCTAACGCGATTTGCTGTTTCAATCGATAAACTCCTTTTGTTCGGGATTATTCAGGGACTGGTTTTCAGGGACTGAAATGGAACGGATTAAAGGGGCGAACCTGGGGGAGGCGGACCCCTTTTAACCGTTGCAGTACTGTTACTGTTATTTCTTTGCCTTGTCTTCTTTGTCGGCGTCACCGGCCTTGACTTCGCCGCTGGCGTTGGTCGTCGCGCTGGCTCCGGCGGCATCGCCGCTGGCTGCACCGCTCGCGCCTGTAGTCGCCTCGGGACCGGCCGCACCGGCCGCACCTTCTTTCATCGCTACACCGGATTTGGGCTGCGCTTGATCTTGCGTAGCCGACTTCTCGGTGGCCGGGGCCGAAGTCGAATCGCTTTTATGCTTGTCGCCAGCGATGGCGAATGTCGAACCAAGGGCGAGAGCAATTGCGAGTGCGATATGATTTTTCATGGTGTTGTTCCTTATCTGGTTGGTCTGATGATTATCTGGCGAAAGCCATTGCTGGCCCGTTTTAGCAAACGCTATGCCACATGTATTTGTCTATACAGAATAGGCGTTTAACACATTGCCAAAGGGAAGAGGCCAGGTCATTGGGTGAAAAGCTGTTGGGCTCAGGCGACGCCGAGCCGGGAAATCGCATGTCTCTTACCTAGCGGCCTGTCGCAGTTAGGCGACAGAGCAGGGGCGCAAGAAAAGGTCTACACTAAAAACAGGAGTAGCGAGCGAGGACTGCACATGAAAAGCGTCGAGGAACTGCTG
The DNA here is from genome assembly GCA_013695435.1 of Burkholderiales bacterium. Taxonomy (NCBI): domain Bacteria; kingdom Pseudomonadati; phylum Pseudomonadota; class Betaproteobacteria; order Burkholderiales; species Burkholderiales bacterium. Next base: position 3,126 of record JACDAM010000002.1, read on the forward strand.
CGTAATAAACCCCCCCGGCCATTGGCCAAGGTCGCCCCGGATGTTTCCGTCTATGAGGCGGTCCGCTTGATGGCGGAATACAACATTGGCGCGCTGATCGTTTGCGATGGCGACGGGAAAATGGTCGGCATGATCAGCGAGCGCGATTACGCGCGCAAAATCGTGCTGCAGGGCCGCTCATCGCGCAGCACGATGGTCCGCGACATCATGAGCGATAAGGTCGTTACCGTGATGCCGACCCAGGACATCGAAGACTGCATGATCCTGATGACGCAAAAGCGCATACGCCATCTTCCGGTCGTCGAGAATAGCGAGGTGTTAGGCCTGCTGTCGATTGGCGACCTGGTGCAGGCGACCATCTCCGAAAAGGAGTACATCATCCATCAGCTCGAAAACTATATACATGGATGAACGGAGCAGATTCTAAAGTTCGCGCCGATGATTGACCAGGCTTCATCGTCCGATTTACGCTCCGCCCGCAATCCTTGAGTCGCAGCCCGAATGTCATGCATTGGGCAAGGCTCGCAACGCGGCAGACGCGTTTTCGGGCGCCAACCCTTCGGGCCGGGGTCAATGTGAGCGCATCCCTTTGTCGCAAGCCGCTGGTTGTGGCCGACACAACGGCGCGTCCTGCTTCGCGGCCTGCGCTCACATTGACCCCGGCGCAGGGCTGAATTATTCACGGACAAGCTCTTAATGCCCGCTCGCACTGCGCGTTTCGGCGCCATCATCATCGGCGACGAAATCATGCGCGGCAAGCGCGAAGACAAACACTTCGCGAAGCTGCGCGAATTGCTCGCCAGCCGCGGTCTGGTTTTGGCCTGGAGCCTGTATCTCAATGACGATCCCGAGCAGATCACGGCAAGCCTGCGCGCGTCGTTTGCTCAGGAAGACGGTACCGTTTTCTGCTTCGGCGGCATCGGCGCTACCCCGGACGACTACACACGGCAATGCGCGGCGCGCGCGGCCGGAGTCGGACTGTATCGTCATCCTGACGCGGTCGCCGAGATCGAAGCGCAATTTGGCGCCTCCGCCTGGCCCCTGCGCGTGCTGATGGCCGAATTGCCGCGCGGCAGCATCATCATTCCGAATCCAATCAACCGCGTTCCCGGCTTCAGTCTGGGTTCTCATCATTTCCTGCCGGGCTTTCCGGAAATGGCGTGGCCGATGGTCGAATGGCTGCTCGATTCGCAGCATGCCGCTTCAGCAGCCCCCTTCGAGCGGGAGCGCGCCATACTTGTGTTCGGCGCTTACGAAAGCCTGCTGCTCGAGCTGATGAATCGTTGCGTCGCGAAATTTCCCGCGGCGAAGTTGTTCAGCCTGCCGACCGTCGGGCGCGCCGATCGACGCATCGAGCTGGGTGTTCGCGGCGAGCCCGAAGCAGTCGATCGGGCGATAGAGTATCTGAAGCAAGGTGTCGCTGAGTTCGGCTTCGATTGGCGCGACGCAGCCGATTGTTCCGATGACTGACATCGGTGCTACTACTACAATACAAAGCGCGAGATCAGGCAAAAAAAAGCCCCGCATCGCGGGGCTTTCAGGCACGGGGTAGGAGGATTACCCGCGAGCTTCCTGCCAGTTGCACTGCCTTATGATGTTTTTTTCTTGCCTTGACCGGCGGCGTTGCCGGCTTGCGCAGCGACACTATTTACCGTTGCTTCCGCGCTATCCTGAAACTGCTTGGCTGTTTTCGACAGATTTTCGTACGCGGTATTGGCTGCGGCGATAGCTGATTTCACAGCGGCGACGGCCATGCCTGAAGCACCCGGTGCGGTTTTCTCCGCGCTATCGATCGCTTCCACCACCTGACGATTGAAGTTGGCGGCTTGTTCTTCGACCAGTTTGCTGAGTTCCGTCTGAGTCGAGGTCGCGACGTTGTAAATGCTGCGCGCGTAGTCGGCCGCCTGTTCGACGCTCGGCTTGACCAGATTGGTGCGGAGTGTATCGAGTTCCTGCACATCCTTGACGGACGATAGCGCTTTGGCGTTTTGTGCGCTGATCGCAAACGCGTTTTTGGCGGCTTCGACCTGAATGGCGATCATGCGCTCTGTGCTGCCGAGGATGATGCTGGCGTAGCGCAGCGCGGTGTCGACATTGGCTTGAGCGACGGCTGAAAGTTGTTCCTTGACTTTGCTTGTGTTATCCATGCTGTGTTCTCCATTCGTGAGTGTGTAAATTGCTCGGGTACAGCGCTCCGGTGCCACGCTTGATTCTCAGCATTGCTGCACCGCACAATTTGTATTGTACGGCAATCTGCTTATATGTCAATACTATTTATGTCAATACCTTTGACAGATGTTTTTGCGGTTGCGGCGATGCGTAACACCGGCCCTGGCGCTCGCTCAGGCTTATGAGCGAGCTCCCCTCCGAAGGTGAGCTTCCTTCCTTTGCAACCACGGAGTCACCGGCATCGACAGTCGCCCTGAAAGGGGATTGGACGCTGGACACTTTGGCGGCGCGCATCCCGCCGCTGACGCAGCAAGCGCGCCGTTACAGCCGGCGTGCGTGGGATTTGCGCGAGATTGGGAGCATCGACGACGCCGGCGCGACGCTGTTGTGGCATGCATGGGGGGCGCAAAAGCCGGCAGAGCTCCTGTTGCGTCCCGAGCAGGAGGCATTGTTCAACCGGCTTGCGGAAGCGCCAAAACCGCCGCGCGCGCGGCGTCGGCGCGTCTGGTCCGCGCTTGCGCCGGTTTCGAGGGTCGGTGAGCGCGTCGTCGATATCATCGATCACCTGTCCGCCTTCACCTCCCTGCTCGGCCAAACTGTGCTCGATGTCGCGCGCATCGCCGGCAACCCGGCGCGCATGCCGTGGCGCGAAATCTCGGCCAATGTTCATCGCACCGGCGCGCAGGCCTTGCCGATCACAGCACTCGTGAGTTTTCTGATCGGCATCGTCTTGAGCTATCTGTCGGCGCGGCAACTCAAACTGTTCGGCGCCGACGTTTATATTGTCGACATCCTTGGCATCAGTATCCTGCGCGAACTCGGGCCGGTGCTGGCCGCCATCCTCGTCGCCGGGCGCTCGGGCTCGTCGATGACCGCCCAGCTCGGCGTGATGCGGGTCACGCAGGAACTCGACGCGCTGGCGGTGCTCGGCATCCCGTATTCGCTGCGTTTGGTGTTGCCGAAAATCGTCGCGTTGGCCATTGCATTGCCGTTACTGGTGCTCTGGACCGACGCGATCGCCTTGCTGGGCGGCATGGTCGCCGCCGGCGCGGAATTGAATATCGGCTACCGGCACTTCATTTCGGCGCTGCCCGGCGCGGTGCCGGTCGCGAATCTGTGGCTCGGTTTGGCTAAGGGCGCCGTGTTCGGCGTTCTGATCGGACTGGTGTCGTGCCACTTCGGCTTGCGCATCAAGCCGAATACCGAAAGCCTTGGCGCTGGCACGACGAATTCGGTGGTCACCGCGATCACCGTCGTGATCCTGGTCGATGCGATCTTTGCCGTCGCGTTTTCAGAAGTCGGGATTCCGTGAGCGCAATCGTCAGCGTCGAAGGCTTGTGGACGCGCTATGGCAAACAGGTGATTCACCGCGATCTCGATCTCGATGTGCGGGACAGCGAAGTCCTCGGCATCGTCGGCGGATCGGGCAGCGGCAAGACGACGCTATTGCGGCAGATGCTCGGACTCGATCGCCCGATGCGCGGCGCCGTCAAGGTTTTCGGGCACGATTTGGAAACCGCCAGCGCGGCCGATCTGAGGCGCATGCGCAGGCACTGGGGCGTGCTGTTTCAGCACGGTGCGCTGTTTACCGCGCTGACTGTATTCGACAATGTCGCGCTGCCGTTGCGCGAACTGCGCGCGCTGCCGGCGCCGATGATCGCCGATCTCGTCATGCTAAAATTGCGCATGGTTGGAATCGGCGCCGAGCATGCGCCGAAAATGCCGTCGCAGTTGTCGGGCGGCATGATCAAACGTGTCGCGCTGGCCCGCGCGCTCGCCCTTCAGCCGGAGTTGCTGTTTCTCGACGAACCCACGGCTGGCCTCGATCCGGAAAGCGGCGAAAGCTTCGTCGAACTCATCAATACCTTGCGCAAGGAATTGAAGCTGACGGTGGTCATGATCACGCACGATCTCGATACCCTGATCTCGCTCGCCGATCGCGTCGCCGTGTTGGCCGATCAGCAGCTGATTGCGGTCGGCACACTGGACGAGATCGTCAACATACGCCATCCGTTCATCCAGAGTTTATTTCACGGTGAGCGTGGCCAGCGCGCACTGGCCGCCGTCGACGGCACCGGCGATAGCAACGATGATGTGGCCACAGCCGCCCGCAACAACATCTCCTGAGCATGGAAAATCGTTCACACGCATTGCTGGCCGGATTGTTCACGCTGCTCTTGGGCGCGGCGCTGGTGCTCGCCGTGCTGTGGTTCCGCGGCGATACGCTGGGCACGGAGCGCTATCTTCTGGTTTCCAGCCACTCGGTATCGGGGCTCACGCCGCAGGCCGCCGTGCGCTATCGCGGCGTCGCAGTCGGCAAGGTCGAAAGCATCGCGCTCGATCCGCAAAATCCGCGCACCGTGCTGGTCGAAATCTCGGTCGATGAAACGACGCCGATCACGACCGCGACCTACGCCCAGCTCGGCTACCAAGGCATCACCGGCCTGTCCTACGTGACGCTCGACGACGGCGATGAACAGGGCGAGCCGCTTAGGCCGAGCGCGGAATCGATGGCGCGCATAGCGCTGCGTCCCTCCTTGCTCGATCAGGTCGGCAGTTCGGGGCAGGAGCTGATCGCGAGCATCAACGAAATCGGCGACCGCGTTAAACTTTTGCTGAGCGACGAGAACCGCGCCCACGTCGTCAACACGCTGGAAAGCCTCGACCGCGCCGCCTCGCACATTGCCGACGTCGCGGCCGATTTACAGCCGGTGGTGCAGGAGTTGCCGGCCCTGACCAGCCGCATCGAACAGACGCTGGAGCCGCTGCCCGATCTGATTGCGCATCTCGATCAGAGCGCGCAGACCCTGCCCGGCTTGAGCAAGGATGCGAGCCATGCCTTGCAAGGCGCCGATCAGGCATTCGCAAGCCTCGAACGGCTTGCCGGCGAAATCAGTCGGCGCGTCGATACGCTGAACAGTGTTGCCGCCAGCGCCGACCGGGTTGCCGACAGCGTCGACAGCTTCGGCAAGGCCAGCGACGACATCAGCGGCGCGCTGCTCGGCAGCACGCTGCCGCAGATGGAACGCCTGATCGCCGATCTGCAGGACAATTCGCAACGGCTCGACCGCTTGCTGATCGAATGGCGCGAGCAACCGCAAAGCCTGTTGTTCGGCAGTTCGGGACGCGTGCCGGGGCCGGGCGAACGCGGTTATGCAGCGCCGGCGGATGCGCGCGAACCGGCGCGCCGATGAAGCGTAAAGCCGTCTTGCTGGCTGCCGTGCTGCTCACCGCTTGCTCTATAGGCCCGCGGCCCGCTCCACCAATCACGACTTACGATTTCGGGCTGGCCAGGGATGAATCGGAGCGTTCGGAGCAACTCAATCCCGACGCCAGTATTGCGCTAGCCGAAATCACCGCGCCCGACTGGCTGGACACGCCGGCGCTGCACTATCGCCTCGCTTATATAAACCCGAATGCTCGGCGCGCCTATGCGGATAGCCGATGGGCAGCGTCGCCCGCGGATCTGCTGACGCAGCGGCTGCGCCAGCGCCTCGCCGCCGCAGGCTCGACGCCGATGACGAATCAGGATAGTTCGAATGCGGATTTCACGCTGCGCGTGCAACTCGAAGAATTCGCCCAGGTCTTCGATTCGGCCAGCAGCAGCCGCGCCCTGGTTCGTCTGCATGCGACGCTGCTCAACGGCGGGAAGCGGCGCGGCAAGAGCGGCGAAGTCGCGCAACGGACTTTCGTGGTCGAAAAGCCGGCCAAAACCGCCGATGCCGAAGGCGCCGCGCTGGCCTTGACAGCAGCCAGCGATGCAGCGATCGCGCAATTGCTCGACTGGCTGGCGCCGCGGCTGTCCGACCGTGAGGCGCCTCTCGTCGGCGGGCTGGACGGCCCTGCATGCACACCGATTTCACCGCAATGGTCACAGGCTTTTCAATGCCAGCGTCATCCCGTCGCCGATCGGCACCAGCGAAAGTTCGACGCGCTGATCCCGATACAAATGCCGATTGAACGACCGTATCGCTTCGGTTTCCTGCTCGTGGTCAGCGGTGTCGGCGACCTTCCCGGACCATAAGGTATTGTCGATTGCGATCAGCCCGCCCGGGCGCAGCAATTCGAAACAGCGCTCGTAATAAGCCCGGTAATTCTCTTTGTCGGCGTCGATGAAAGCGAAATCGATAGTGCCGGCCTTGCCTTCCGCGAGCAGTCGATCGAGCGTTTCGATCGCGGGCGCGAGACGCAATTCGATCCGGTCACGCACGCCGGCTTGTCGCCAGTAGCGCTCGGCGACCGCGGTCCACTCTTCGCTGACGTCGCAAGCGATGATGTTGCCATCGGCGGGCAGCGCAAGCGCCACGCACAGCGCGCTGTAGCCGGTATAGACACCGACTTCGATGCAGCGCCGGGCGCCCATGAGCTTGGCAAGCAGCGCCATGAATTGCCCCTGTTCGGGCGCGATCTGCATTCGCGACAAGCGCTGTCCGGCAGTCTCATCGCGCAGCGCACGCAAAACTTCAGGTTCGCGCAGCGATACCGATAACAGGTATTCGTAAAGCTCGTCCGAAAGCGCGAAGGTTTTATTCGACATGACAATGTGGCAGTTTTTTACCGGCGATGTTCAAAGCGGCGGACGTTCGCTCTATACTGCAATGCAAATCAACGCTCGAAAGCGCAGCGTTTCTTCAGGAAGCTTATGTGCCAACTGTTGGGAATGAATTGCAACGTTCCGACCGACATCTGTTTTTCGTTCGAAGGTTTTCGCGTGCGCGGCGGCCAGACCGATCATCACGCCGACGGCTGGGGCATCGCGTTTTTCGAAGGGCCGGGCTGCCGATTGTTCCTCGATTCGAAATCGGCGGTGGATTCGCCGGTCGCCGATCTCGTGCGCCATTATCCGATCCATTCCAAAAACGTCGTCGCCCATATCCGCAAGGCGACGCGCGGCCCGGTCGCGCTCGAAAACACGCATCCGTTCATGCGTGAACTGTGGGGGCGCTACTGGATTTTTGCGCACAATGGCACGCTCGAAAATTTCCAGCCTGCGATCGGCAATCGCTATTGCCCGGTCGGCAGCACAGACAGCGAACGCGCCTTCTGCTATATCCTGCAAACGCTGTGCCGCTCGTTTCCGGACGGTGAGCCCGACCCCGAGCGGGTGATGCAAACGGTCGCCGAACTCGCGCGGGAAATTTCGCGCCACGGCGTTTTCAATTTTTTGCTGTCCAACGGCGAGTACCTGTTCGCGCACTGCTCGACGCAGTTGTGCTACATCGTCCGCCAGGCGCCGTTTCCGACCGCGCATCTGCGCGACCGCGATGTGACGGTCGATTTCACCGATGTTACGACGCCGGATGATCGTGTCGCGATCATCGCGACCGCGGCTTTGACCGACAACGAAACCTGGACAGCCATGCAGGCCGGCGAATTTTTGCCATTCCGCGATGGTTTGCCGCTAAGGAGAGCCGCATGATCGTTGTACGATATGCATTGAGCATATGGCTGCTGGCGGCCTGCGCAATGCCTGCGATTGCCGCCGCCGATCTAAGCGGCAGCAAGAAAATTTCTCTGGTGACCGCTACGGGGGAAAAAACCGCGATCGGTCACGTCAAATTCGAACGCAAAACAGCGGCTACACATTCAGGGTCGTGCCCGCCGATGCGCCTTTCGGCGACTACTTTCTGGCAATGCGCCCGTTCACGTGCATTGCCGATAGGGTTCAGCACGTCTGCCATTTTCCGTACCGGTCGAGCGGGCAGATTCGCGCCGACGATCTGGTCGATCTGGAATACGCGCTGATGTTCCTGCACAAGAAGCCGCAGGAAGTCAGCGTCGATCCGTGGAATGGCGTGTATTACAAGATGCGTATCGTGGATTCACGCATCGAAGGCATCGTGCACAACGTCGATATGAATCTCGTCATCACAGCACCTTTCGATATGGTCCGCACCATGCTGACTGTGGTGTAACGCTGTCGATATGAATCTCGTCATCACAGCACCTTTCGATACGCCCGAGCGCCTGATCCGCGCGCAAGATCTGAATGCGGCCGGCCCGGGCTCGCACCGTTTTCCGCGGCTGTTGATCGAGTAATCAGCAAAGTCCGTCATTGCGACCCCGGACTCGATCTGGGGGGAAGCAATCCCGTCTTTCAGTAGTATCAAGAGCTTAGAGATTGCTTCGTTGCAATAACGCTTCTCGCAATGACACGTTGCGGTTTTCAACAAACTCCTAGTCCGACCAGATAAGAATCTCACCCTTGCCGCCATTCGCGTTATCGCCGGCGTAGCGGCGGACGCGCTTTCGCGGTTGCAGTTCGGCAAAACAGCCGGGCAGGGCGCCCCAGGATTTGATCAGGAGCGGCAGGAAATTCAGATTGTGCGTGCCGCAATCGCTGAACAACGCGGATAGCTGTTGCGGCCTGGACGACAAGAGCAGCGTGCCGCGTTTCATGCCGAAGCCGCAATGGTTACCGACCTTGCCCAGCACCGCGATGGTGCCGGCCAGCATGCGCGAGCCGCAGTAATCGCCGGCATTGCCCTCGATCAGTATCGCGCCGCGGCGCATGTGATCGCCGATGCGCTCGCCGGCCGAACCGCTGACGATGATGGTCCCGCCGGCCATGCCGTGGCGGAATCCGGGCAGAGCAGCGCCAAGGAAATCGCCGGCGTCGCCGTTAATCCGCAGCACGCTGCTTTTCATCCCGCAGCCGGCATAGGCGCCGGTATTGCCTTCGATCGTCAGCGTGCCGCCGCGGATGTTGAATGCGGCATAGGCGCCACAATCACCGTGGACAACGACGCTCCCCTGCGTCATGCCGTGGCCGATGTAATCGAGTTTGCTGCAACTGTTTTCAATGGCGATTTCCGTCGCGTCATCACCGCCGATATCGAACAACTCAGCCACTTTTATTTTCCGATTGCCGGATTGCAATTCGATCGCGGCAATCGCATCGGGCTTCAGCCCTGTGAGTTTGTCGGGCGTGAGAGGCGACAGATCGACGCGCTGCGGTGGTCGCGCTTTCAGTTTGAAAGTCAGGCCGCTCATTGCACGGCTTCCCGCATGATTTCGCGCAAATGAAACTGGAATTGCCCGAGCTTGCCGCCGTAGTTGCCGGCCGTGATGCGACGGATGCCGCCGCCCGTGCCGAAACTGCAGACGGCGGCGATGCCGGCTTTCATTGCCGCGCGCACGTCGGCTTCGGTCAAGCCATCGATGACGATTTCAAGCACCGCTTCGACGCCTTCCGGCAACTCGGACTTCGTTGCGCCGCGCAATGTCGGGCAAAACGCGTCGTTTGTCGATGCCATCAGCGCCTTGTATCTGGAGCCGACCTTGGATCCCGAACGCACAACGCCGCCCGGAAACGGCATGATGACGTTCGGCAGCTTGCGCATCGCTTCGATCGCCGCTTCACACGCGGTCAGCACCTGTTCCTGGGTGTCGCCGAGGATCAAAAAATTTCCGCCGCCGACCGCTTTCACCATGCCGGTCGTTTCCTCGGCCAGGAATTCGCCGTCCATCACCGGCACGCGCCAGTACCGGCGGCCGGCTATCAGTTTCGAAATCTGGAAACCATCGCCGAAGTAGCGCAGATTTTTGCCTAGCGGCAGTTTTTCACCTTCGATGATGCCGGCGAAAACCGCCGATGTCGGCGAGGTCAGCACGCACTGGCCCACGCGGCGCTCAAGCTGCTTGGCCAATTCCTTGGTCGAAACCGCGAACAGCAGAACCGACGCGCCCGGGCGCCCGTCTGGCGTTTCTCTACGAGGAAGCTTGCGTTCGATTCCGGCTTCGCAGCCGCACCCGATCACCGAAGTGGCGAAACCGGTGACGGCATTCGCAGAGTGATAAGCCCACTTCAGATTTTGCGCGGTGATCAGAATCCGCGTCGCCTTCATGCCGAAAGCTTCGGCAAAAGTGTCGTCTATCAGGACGCCGTTGATGTTCATCGCTTGTGGCAGGCGTGCACCATCGCTCTCGCGCCGTGCCCGCATTCGCGCAACTGATCGGCGGTGATTTTGAAATTATCGAGCTGTATGGTCTGGTAGCGCTCGAAGTACGGCCGCAGGCGTTTTTCGATGCCGTGGTCGAACTCGGGCTGGACGACATGCACGTTGCCCCATGTGACTTTCACCAGCTTGCCGTCCTGCACGACGAGTTCGCCGTCCTTGAACACATAGTCGGGTTTCTCGAACATTGCCTGACGATCGGCGTTATCTGTGTAGACGGTAATATCGGCCGCAGCACCCGCCCCGAGATGACCGCGATCGGCGAGCCCCAGCGTTCGCGCCGGCCCCGCCCGCGTCATGATCGCGATGTCATAAAGCGAATATTCGCGCGCGATGCTGGCCAGGGTCGACAGCGCTTTCGCATCATTGCTGAGGGTCGCGAACATATCGTTGCGGAAGCTCTTGTCCATCAGGAGCCGGATCAGATGCGGATAGGTGGTGAACGGCGCGCCGTTCGGATGATCCGTGGTCAGAAAAATCCGCCACGGATCATCGACCAGCAGGAAGATTTCGAGGCCGATCGCCCATTGCAGCGCGTTGACGAAATTCTGGTCGCGATAACGGAACGGCACGACGCCGCAGCCGGCATCGCACTCGATATCCATCACGACCCAGCGATTCGGATTGGCGAACGGCGCATTGCGGTATTGCGCCATGCTGTCGCCGGAGGCCGTTACGGTCTGGCCGAACATGACCTGACCGACATCGCACGAAATGTTTTTATTGGCGTTGATCGCTTCGGCGATTTGCGCCGCGCCCGACGAGAATTTGCGGTCGCCTTCAAGGCCGTAACTGTGAAACTGGATATGCGTCAGATGCATCGGCAATCCGTCAGGCGCGCCCATCGTGTCGAGCGTCGTTTGCAGATTGCCGGGAACGCCGAGATTGCAGCCGTGCACGTGCAGTGGAAACGGCACACCGAGATCAGACAGCGCGCGCGTCAGGCAGCCGAGAATGCGCCGCGGCGTTACGCCGTAATGCGCATTCGCCTGGTCGAGATCGAGCTTGCGCTGATTGAACTTGAACGCCGAAATGCCGCCCGGGTTTACGACCTTGATGCCTATGCATTGCGTCGCATGCAGCGTCCATGCGACATAATCGTTGATAACTTGCTGATCGGCGTTTTCGGCGAGCAGGCGCAGCAGAAAATCGTCGCTGCCGAGCATTGCATAACCGCCCTTGTCGACAATCGGCGTGTCGCCCATTTCCATGTGCGCCTGGCGCGCGTTGAACGGAAGAACCGCGGGTTCGAAACACGCGGTGTAGCCCATTTCAGCGTAGTGGTAGCCGGCGCTCATGGTCGACGGCGCGGCATGGCCGCAGCCGGAACGCTTGAGCGGTGTGCGTTGATGGGCGTGGTTGGCGTGGTCTTCGATCATCATGTTGCGCGCGATGTTGACCTTGCCGCCGCCCACGTGTGTATGCAAATCGATTGCGCCGGCCATGACAGTCTTGCCGCGCAGGTCGAACTCGCGATCGATGCGCTGGTCGATGCCCGGCGCATCGATGATGCGGCCGTCGCGGACGTAGATATCGCGCGCCTGGCCGTTGATCTCGTGCGCCGGATCGTAAACGCTGCCACCCGTCAGTTTGCTCAGCATAGGCAAAATCGAGTCAGAGTGATTTTATTCATCCGAAGTCAACTCGTTTTCGATGGCAGTCAGGACATCAGCCGTGCTCGCTATTCCGCTGGCGCGCAGTTTGCGCAGCGGCAGCGCGACCACGTTATCGCTGCGGAACTGGTGGCCGGAGTGATCGGCCCCCGGTGTCGCGATCGGAATATAAACTTGCGGCTCGCGCTCGAACGTCATGCCGACGCGGCCGAGGACTATGGTCGGCGAATCGCAGACGGGCGGCAGGCGGCGCGCATCGAAGCTCGAAATCCAGACCAGCGCATCGATTTCGTTCGCCGCTAAAAAACGCTGGCTCGAATGGTGGTAGGGATCATAGTTCGGGTAACCGCCGTTGAAACTGGTGCGCAGCGCGTAGCCGCTCTGCCATGCGCTGACCTGATTTGCTGTCAGGTCGCCGTCGCTGCCGCCAAGCGGCAAGCCGCAAAAGCGGCCGCTGCGAGTCAGGTCTTTCAGCATTTCGCACAGACTTTGCACGGTCAGCTCGGCATGCGGGAAATCGAGATCGGCTGCCGCCCATATCGCGACGCCATAAGCCGCATCGCGGATTTTCGCCGCGAGCGCCTGCAAGGTCGCGAGCGGAATGCCGGCGACCGCATCGGCATCCAATGCGCGGCCGTCGACGAGCACGCGCAGCGCGCCGATGACCTCGCCCAAATCCGAATTTTTGCAGCCTGTATGGCTGGACTGAGGGTACGGCGCGCGGCCCGATTGATGACCGGCCGACGAAGCGCCGGGCCCGACAGCTTCGCCAAGGTAGACGATTTCGCGCGGCAGCCTGCTTTCAGTGAACAGCGTGTGCGCAGGCCACACCATGCGTTCGAAAAATCGTGGAAAGCGGCTGACGATATCGGTGCCGACGACGAGGATAAAATCGGCGCGGTTGCGGATTTCAGCGAACGTCGTCGTCACCCAGCCGGTATCCTGCAAGACGGCCAGATTGCGGAAATTCGCGGCGCTGTTCATATGATCGATAACGGCGCCGCAACGGTCGGCGAGCGCCAATGCCGCGCGCATGCCGCTGACATCGGTTGCCAGCCCGCCGATAAACGGCCGCTGGGCGCCGCGCAGGATTTTCGCGGCGCGCGCGATCGCGTCTTGCAGCGTCGCGTTCTTGCCGTCGATGCGCGGCGCGCCTGCCCTGGCGTCGAGGCCGGCGAACGCAGGCTCACTTATCGGACAACCGTTTTCGAGAACGCGCAAGTTACCGGTTTGCGAATTCGCACTGATCGTGAGGTCATCACAGAGCAATCCGCAGAACGGACAGGTCACATTTTCGAAACGCTGCTCGGGAAATTCGGTGGTCATCGGAAGGAAGCTTAACAGGCGGGTAAAGAAATTAAAATTGCGGGTAAAAAATCCAGAACCTGTGAGCAGAAAATATGCCATTGATAGCGCATCGACAGGCCGCATTGACAGGCCAGCGGGCGAGAAAAAATTGCCATCACCGGCCAATGCCGGTATTTTGGCGTAATTCCAGGCGCGAATAACCCGGCCCGGCATTGCGAGACATCTGCAATTGCTCACGCTGCGTGACAACCTGCTTCGTCGCCTGCTCCGCCTGCGTCGCAGCGGCAGCGAAATTACGGTACAGCCGTCTGATAAAAATCAGAAATTCCGAATGGCATAATAGTTGCGCTAAGTCGTACGATTAAACTCCCCAATGAACAGAACCAAGCCATCCCAGCGCTCGGTCGTCGTCGAAGCTCCGGCGCGCCTGCACATGGGGTTTCTCGATTTCGGGCGTCTGGGCGGCCGGCGGTTTGGCGGCGTTGGGCTCACGATAGATGGCTTGAGCACGCGAATCCGCGCCGAGCGCGCGACTTCGAATTCGGCAGGTGCAGGGTATCCTCGCATTTTGCCGTTGCTCGAGATCCTGCAGCGCAAGTTCGATCTCCATACCATGGATACGAACGGTGGTTGCGTACGCATCGAGGTTGAAAAATCGATTCCCGAACACGTCGGGCTTGGCTCCGGGACGCAAATGGCGTTAGCCGTCGGCTGCGCGGTTGCGCGGCTGTTCGATCTCGAGACGTCGGCCAGCACGGTCGCGGCGCTGCTCGATCGCGGCCGCCGTTCCGGTATCGGCATCGGGGCGTTCGATCAAGGCGGTTTTCTGGTTGATGGCGGCTCCGCCATCATCGGCGATTCAGGCGTACCGCCTATCGTCAGCCGGCTCGCTTTTCCAGCGCACTGGCGCGTGCTGCTGGTGTTCGACGACAGCGCGCAGGGCCTGCACGGCGGAGAAGAAAGCGGCGCCTTCTGTGCGTTACCCATGTTTCCGGAAGCCAGTTCGGCGCAATTATGCCGGCTCGTTCTGTTGCGCGCCTTACCCTCGCTGCAGGCCGCGAATATCGAGGAGTTCGGCGCGGCGATCACGGAATTGCAGCAAGCCATCGGCGATTATTTTGCACAGGCTCAGGGCGGGCGTTACGCCAGCCCTCGCGTCGCCGAAGCGCTGGCCTGGTTCGCCGGGCGCGGTGCGTCGGGCATCGGCCAGAGCTCGTGGGGGCCAACCGGTTTCGTTATCGTCGAAAGCGAAGACCGCGCACAAGTTCTGCTGGAAGCCGCGCGCGCCTGGTGGAATGGAAACGGCGGGAATGGACGTACTGCGCTGCGCTTCGCGGTTTACCAAGGCCGCAATCGCGGCGGCGAAATTTGGGTGAGGGAAGCGCGGGCGCAGAATGCCGCCAATTACGCGTGAACTCGATGCGGTTCAATCCGCGCTTGATTAACTAACCACCACCGGAGCAATGGAAAAACGTTTTTTACTGCACATGATGACGCCGACCCGCAACGTCAGTCCGTTCGATGTGAACATGGCTTACGACGCCGGGTATGACGCGATTACCTCCTACACCGAAGTCACGCTCGCCGAAGTCGCGGGTCTGACCCAGGATGCGATTTTTTCGCGCGGCCCGAAAGGCGTGAAGCGCACCGGCATTTTCATCGGCGGGCGCGAAATCGGTATGGCGGCCGACATGCTCGATGCCGCGCGCAATTCGATGGTGCCGCCGTTCGAAGTCTCGGTGTTCGCCGATCCGAGCGGCGCGTTCACGACGGCGGCGGCGATGGTAGCCTCTGTCGAGCGCCAGTTGAAAGAACATCACAAGCGTGATCTCCAAGGCTGCAAGGTGCTGATCCTCGGCGGTACCGGTCCGGTCGGCCTGGCGGCTGCTGTGCTGGCGTCGTCGTCAGGCAGCGATGTCATGGTCGCAAGCCATACCAGCGTCAACCGGGCGCAAGTGGCGGCCGAAACAGCTAACGCGCGCTACGGCGCCGATACCAAGGCGGCCGATGCGAGTTCAAGCGAGCAGAAAACGCAATTGCTGAAAGACGTCGACGTCATCATGGCCACTGCCAAGGCCGGCGTCCAGGTGCTGTCGGCCAGTGAATTGGCTGGCGCGGCGCGCCTCCTGGTCGCCGCCGACATCAACGCGGTGCCGCCAGCGGGTATCGAAGGCGTTGGCCTGATGGATAACGGCAACGCCGTTGCCGCCGGCTCGGGCAAGGCCATCGGTATCGGCGCGCTTGCCATCGGCAACGTCAAGTATCAGGTGCAGCGAGGCCTGCTCGAAAGAATGCTCGAAGCGGACGAGCCCTTGTATCTCGATTTTCGCGATGCGTTCGTGGCGGCGCGGGAAT
Organism: Burkholderiales bacterium; assembly: GCA_013695435.1. Taxonomy (NCBI): domain Bacteria; kingdom Pseudomonadati; phylum Pseudomonadota; class Betaproteobacteria; order Burkholderiales; species Burkholderiales bacterium. The sequence continues at coordinate 18,529 of JACDAM010000002.1, forward strand.
ACGTCGGTGTTATTGATCGCCGCACTGGCAAGTAGAGCCCTCGCGCAATCCGCGCACCGCGCCGGCGTCGCCGTCGTTGCGCTCGATTTGTTCGGCGATGTCGATACGCGGCGCTACGCGCGCGCGACGCAAAAAATCGCGCCGCGCGGCGATGGCGTTTACGGCTTCGACGCCGAAGATTTGCTGCGCGCCGCCGACACGCTGTGCCCGAGCGAGCAATGCACGGGCCTGGTCGTGGGCGCCGGCTTCGAAGATTGCCCCGATCTTCTGACACGCTTGTCGCGAGGGCGCAAGTTGTACGGCAATACGCCGGATACGGTCGCCCGGCTGAAACACCCGGCTTCTTTTTTCGGTTTGCTCGATGGTCTGGGAATGCCGCATCCGCGGATTGCTTTCGATGCGCCGGACGATCTCGAAAGCTGGCTGATCAAGCGCTGCGGCGGCAGCGGCGGGGGTCATGTATCGGCGGCGACGGCGACCGCGGCATCCGGCGCCGGCTCGTATCATTCCGCAGCCCACTACTACCAGAGATTGACATTAGGGCGTTCGGTATCGGTTCTGTTTCTGGCGAATGGCGAACGCGCTTCTGTCGTCGGCTTCAATCAACAGTGGAAGGCCAATCGTGCCGCAAGCTGTGCCGCCTCAACCTATCTCTATGGCGGCGCTATCAATCGCGTGATGCTCGGGCAAGTTTTGCAGAGCGAAATCGCCGATCGGCTCGATCGTCTGGTGTCCGAAACCGGTATGGTGGGCCTGAATGGCATGGATTTTTTGCTGACTGGCGGGGATGATTACAGCGTGCTCGAAATCAATCCGCGACCGCCGGCGACGCTGGATCTGTACGATGCCGATTTCCCGTTGTTCGAGTGGCATTTGCGAGCATGCGGCGGCGAACTTCCGCCGCAGCGCCCACCGACGCAATTGCCGTTCATGGTGCGCGCCCACGCCATTGTCTACGCGCAAAACAATGTGACTATCGCGCCGGACACGCAGTTTGCGCCGTGGTGCAGCGATATTGCGCCGCCGGGCAGCGTGATCATGCGCGGCACGCCGGTTTGTACGGTCCACGCTGAAGGCTGCGAGCCCAATTCAGTCATGCGATCGTTGCGTGCGCGCGAGCAACTCGTCGATATTGCGCTATGGAAAAAAGCAGCATGAAGAGCCCGTCCGAATCGAAGCCCAGCCTGAATGAAACCGGCAAGCCGGAAGCGGGCAAAGCGCAGGCGCATCCCAGTGTTAACGCACTGGCCGCGCCATTGGTCGCCGCGCTGGTGCGCGACGCCGAGATGCTGCGCATAGGCGTAGAGACCGCGGCCGCAAGCGAGGCCGGGGGCGCCGGCGCGCGCATCATCGATGCCGGTATTGCCAATCCCGGCGGGATCGAAGCCGGTCGTCGCATCGCCGAAATCTGCCTGGGTGGCCTCGGCGCGGTCAGGTTCGAAAGCGCGTCCGGCGCCTGGCCGCTGTCGGTCAGCGTGCATACCGCGAACCCGGTGCTCGCCTGCCTCGGCAGCCAGTACGCAGGCTGGAGTCTGTCGCACGGCAGCGGCAAAGGCGCGTTTCATGCGCTGGGCTCGGGGCCGGGCCGCGCGCTGGCTGGCAAGGAAGAGCTGTACGCCGAACTCGGTTATCGCGACAGCGCCGATTCCGCCTGCCTGGTGCTCGAAGTCGATCGTCATCCGCCGCCTGAGGTCATCGACAAAGTCGTGCGCGACTGCAAGCTGCCGGCCGACAGTCTGACCTTTATCCTGACGCCGACTTCAAGCCTGGCTGGCGTCGTGCAGATCGTCGCCCGCGTGCTCGAAGTCGCGCTGCACAAGGTGCACGCGCTCGGCTTTCCGCTCGAGCAGTTGATCGATGGCGCGGGCGCCGCGCCGCTGCCGCCGCCGGCCAAAGATTTCATGACCAGTATGGGCCGCACCAACGACGCGATCCTGTTCGGCGGCCGCGTCCAGCTATACCTGCGCTGCAGTGATGAAGCCGCGGCCGATCTCGCGCAAAAGCTGCCGAGCAGTGCGTCGAAAGATTACGGCAAGCCGTTCGCGCGCATCTTCAAAGAATGCGGCTACGATTTTTAC
>JACDAM010000003.1 GCA_013695435.1 Burkholderiales bacterium
GCGCCAAGGTCTCGGCGCTATCCGGCGGCGAGCGCAACCGCCTGCTGCTGGCGCGCCTGTTTACGCGGCCGGCCAACGTGCTGGTGCTCGATGAGCCGACCAACGATCTCGATATCGAGACGCTGGAGTTGCTCGAATCGCTGCTGCAGGAATATTCGGGAACGCTGTTTTTGGTCAGCCACGACCGCGCGTTTCTCGACAATGTCGTGACCCAGGTCATCGCGTTCGAGGGCGCCGGCAAGCTGGTCGAATATGTCGGCGGTTACGCCGACTGGCAGCGCATAAAGCAGCCGCAAGCAAGCGAACCGAGGCGCGAAAAAGTGGCCCCGGCGGGGATCAAAAGTCGGGCGAAGCCAGCCATTGAACGCGCGAAACTGAGTTACAAGGAAACGCGCGAGCTGGAATCGCTTCCATCCCGCATTCAGGCGCTTGAAGACGAGCAGCGCGCGATCAGCGAACAGTTGTCGGACGCCGGTCTGTACCAATCGCAAGCAGAAAAAGTCGCGAGGCTGCGCGAGCGTTTCGCGGAAACAGAAGAAGAATTGATGGCCGGGCTCGCTCGTTGGGAAGCGCTGGAAGCGAGGCAGTCGGCGAGTGCCGGTTGATACGTTTTCAGATCCGAAAATGCACCGATCCGCAGCTCACCCGCAAGCGTTTCCCGGTGTATGCTAAAAAGTGGCTGGCAGTCCTGCCCGCCGCAAACCTCAGGAGAACAATAATGGACGAACTCATCAACATGGTCGCGCAGCGGACCGGCCTGGCGCCGGAGAAAGCAAGGACCGCCGTCGATACCGTCGTGGGATTTCTGAAAGACAAGCTCCCGGCGCCTCTCGCCGGGGCAAATTGACAGCGCACTCGGTGGCAGCGGTGGGGGCGGGCTCGGGGATGCCGCGAAGAATCTCGGAAGTAAGTTCGGGCTCTAGCTATCCAGGTGACGTGTCAAACCCGATGAGTGCTCATAACATGGCCTTGTGCGGGTGGGAACTGCAAAAAAAGGGGAACCGCTACTTCCCCCCTTTAATAGGGCGAGAGCGAAGCGAGGGGGTCGAGGGGATTTGCAATACGGCCTTCAAATTTCCCCCCGCTCCCTTTTGCAAAGGGTGGAATTCGGCGATGTTACGGGTCGCAATTGGCGCATTGTTCAGCAGAGCTATCGCAGCGATTTGCGCGTCGAAACGTGAGATAGGCCGGCCGGTTGCGGCGGTTCTGCTGCGCGCTGCTCGTGCCGGTGAGCGTTCGTAATAGATCGAACCCTTTGCTCAGGTGAGCGATTGCTTCCTCCGTGCGCGTTTCGCGAGAGCGCATTGCGGGCCGCCTGCTTGCGATAGCGCATTGCCTGTTTCAAATCTCCGCCCTGCTCGAAGTGCATGGCCAGTTCTGCCGCAATCTCTCCCGATCGCTGCGCATATCCGGCCGCCAGGCGTTCCGCAATCTGGCTGTGCAAACGCACCCGCCGGGCGGCGCTCACCCGTTTGTACAGGACTTCGCGGTACAGCGCATGGCGAAACCCGTAACGCCCGCTCACCGTACCGTCCGGCCACTCCGCCAGGCCGCGCGCGTCGATGAACTGTTCCCGCCGGACGAGCTCTTCGCATACGGTCTCGGCAGCGTCGGCGCTGGTCGGCAACCCGGCTGTGACGCTCGCGACCGCGAATTCCACGCCGGCGATGCTCGCCACCTCCAGACATGTTTGTTCCTCTTTCCCCAGGCGCGTGAGTTGAGCTTCGATCAGGTCGCGCAGTCCGGACGGTATCGCGGCTTCGAGCGCACTCATTTCAAGCGGCGTCGGCAAAGCGTGCGCAGTCTCCAGATAGTCCGCCACCTGCACCATAAACAGCGGATTCCCTTCGGTACGCCGATAAACCGCCGCGGCGAACTCTCGTGCCCGCCCGGCAAATCGCTGCTCGATGTACGCCTGCACCGCCTGCGCGGTCAAATACCCCAATGGCATTTCGCTGGCCGCGCCGCGCGCGACCAGCTCCTGCTTGGCGCTCTTCAACGGATGATTGGCGACGATCAGATCGACCGGCCGAAACGTCGCGATCACGAGCAAGCGCGCGGCTTGCCGCCGCCGCGCCAGCATGGTGAGCAGATCCAGGGTGGGAATACCGCTCCAGTGCAGGTCTTCGAGCACCAGCACCAGCGGCTGCTCCGCGGCCGCGGCTTCGAACACCTCGACGATCTCGCGCAGCATGGTTTCGCGCGTGCTTCCCGGCATCTTGCGCCGCAACGCGATGTGCTCGGCATCGCTCAGCACCGACGGCAGTTGTACGAGCCAGGTGGGGGCATATCGACGCAACAGCGCGACCAGTTTCTCGCCATCGGATTGACGGCACAGCCGGCCCAAGGCTTCGAGGACCGGCATGTACGCTTCGTGCGGCCCGTGGTGTTCGTTGTATTGTCCATGGGCGAGCCAAAGGCTGGCGGCGATCGATCCGGGGTTTCGGCCAGCGATGTCCCGTCCCTGCTGCAGTTGCGCCAGCAGGGTCTCGACCAATCCGGTCTTGCCTATTCCCGCTTCGCCCGTGATGAACACGAGCTGACGTTGTCCGCAAAGGGCTTTGGCGAACGCGCCGTGCAAGCGCTCGAGCTCAGCTTGTCTGCCGACGAAAAAAGCAGTCGCTTGCCAGGCTGAATCGGATTGGGGAACAGAGTTGGCGACCGACGGGATAGCCGTGACTTCGGCGATGAACCGGTAGCCGATCCGGTGAACCGTGGCTATGTAATGCGGCACTTTTGGGTCGTCGCCGAGCGCGTGACGCAGGTCGCGCAGGCAGGCGGTGATGGCGCCCTCGGTGACCACCGTCTTCGGCCATACGGCGGCGAACAATTCCTCCTTGCTCACCACCTCGCCGGCGTGCAGCAGCAGTTCCCACAGCACAGCCAGGGCCTTGGGCTGCAGGGGAATTGCCTGGGTGTTTCTGCGCAGCGGTCCGTGCGGCCCCGCGATGCGATACCGTCCAAAACGAACTGCCTCGGTTGCTGGCACCGAATTCCCTCCTCGTCTTTGCCGCTTTCGGAACCGTCCGCCATTCGGAACCGTCCGGCGCGACAAAGAGGGTATGTGCG
>JACDAM010000004.1 GCA_013695435.1 Burkholderiales bacterium
GCCGCGCAGCTTGCCCGTAGTGCACGCCGCAGCGCAGAGCAGGGGCCCCGCTTGCGGGGATGCGACCGCGGAGGCGTGCGGGAAGCCCGCGCCTAACGGCGTGCTGCATCCCGCTACGGGGTCGCATCCACGCGCGATGCGCGTGGAACCTGCTCCGCCCTGCGTGGGCGCGCTACTGATGCTGCACTGCGCGTCTAGCAGCCAGCCCATTCTCGTCGAAACGCGATCCGCGAAGGACTCAATCAGAGGTTCCCTAATCCGAAAACCATCGTTGATGCCGAATCTCAAGCTGCGCGCATTCACCGTTCTTTTGATCGGCGCCTTTTGCGCATTCGCGCACGCTGAAGAAGCCAGGCTTGAATTACAGACCGACCCCGCGCTGGCGACGGGAACCCCGGACAGCGGCGACGAAGGTCTGCCGATCTTCATCGAAGCCGACCGTATCGATGGCGATGACAGCGTCATCGAAGCCAGCGGCGCCGCTGAAATCCGGCGACGCGGCCAGGCGGTTTTCGGCGAAAAGCTGCAATACTTTCCGGGCAACAACGAGATCGATGCCGAAGGCGATGTGCGCCTCGACTATGGCGGCGACCGGATCGAGGGAACGCAGTTGCGGCTCAACATGGACACCGAGCGCGGCTTTATCGACGACCTGCGCTACCGGCTCGGCGAAAGTGGCGCGCGCGGCAAGGCCGATGTGCTGGAATTTCAGGGCCCCGGCCTGTATGAGCTCGATGACGCGACCTACACGACGTGTCCCGTCGGCGTCGACGACTGGTTTTTGCGTGTCGACAATCTTGAAATCGATCGCTCGCGCCAGATCGGCGTAGCCCGCAACGCCAGCGTTATTTTCAAGGGCGTCCCTATCCTGTACACGCCGTACATCAGCTTCCCGCTCAACGATCAGCGTAAAACCGGCGTGCTGACGCCGATCTTCGGAACGACCGGCAAAGGCGGTCCGGAAATCACCATTCCGTATTACTGGAATATCGCGCCCGACAAGGACGCGACCATAGCACCGCGCCTGATCAGCCGGCGCGGCCTGCTGCTGGGTACGGAGTTCCGCTATCTCGATCCGTTTTACAGCGGCGAGGCGCACGTTGAAGTTTTACCGTACGACCGCGCCCGCGATGACGCTCGCTACGGTTTGGCGCTGAAGCATGTCCACAACTTCAACAACAACTGGTCCGGCTATCTCGATTTTCAGAAGGTATCCGACGACAGTTATCTGCGCGATTTGTCGAACCGCATCGCCGTCACCTCGCAAACCAATCTGCCGCGCGAAGGCTTGCTCGCCTACAACGGCGGCTGGTTCAATTTCAGCTCGCGCCTGCAGCGCTTCCAGACACTGCAGGATCCGCTTGCGCCTATCCTGCCGCCGTACGAGCGCATCCCGCAATTGCTGCTCAACGCGCGCAAGCCGAATCTGTACGGCGGCGACTGGAACTTCGGCGGCGAATTCGTGAATTTCGATCACGCGAATCTGACCGACGGCAGGCGGACCACCGCTTATCCGAACATTGCTTATCCGATCCTCTCCTCGTTCGCATACCTTACCCCGAAATTCGGCTATCACCTGACCCATTACGATCTCGATCAGGCGACCACTACTTCGCCCGATCGTACCCGCGCCCTGCCGATCACATCCGTCGATAGCGGCCTCGTGCTCGAACGCGACACCGAGCTCGGCGGCGAGCGCTTCGTGCAAACCCTGGAGCCGCGCGCGTTCTATGTTTACATTCCGTTTCGTGAACAGAACGCGATTCCGAATTTCGATAGCGCAGTCGCCGACGTCAATTTCACGCAGATTTTTTCGGAGAACGATTTTTCCGGCGGCGACCGCATCAACGACGCCAATCGCATCACGATCGGGCTGACCTCGCGCTTTCTGGAACCGGAAACCGGCATCGAGCGCTTCCGCGCCACCGTCGCCCAGCGCTTCAATTTCGCATCGCAGGAAGTCAGGTTCGACCCCAACCAGGACATCAATCAATTCAACAGGATCAGGTCGGATTTGCTGGCGGCGGTCGGCGGGCCGATCTCGGCGAACTGGAGGGCCGAGGCCGGCATCCAATACAACCTCGAAATACCGCAAACGCAAAAATACAGTCTGGCGGCGAGCTATCGGCCTGCGCTCGGCAAGGTGCTGAATCTCGGCTACCGCTTCACGCGCGACGCGCTGGAGCAGGTCGACGTATCGACGCAATGGCCGATTTCGTCGAAATGGAGCGGCGTGGCGCGCTTCAACTATTCACTGCGCGACAGCCGTGTGTTGGAAGGGCTGGCGGGCTTTGAGTACAATGGCGGTTGCTGGAGTCTGCGCGTAGTCGGTCATCGCTTCGCGGTGGCCACGGCGGATGCGTCGAATTCGATTTTCGTGCAACTGGAACTGAACGGCCTGTCGAGAATCGGCTCCAATCCGCTCGACGTTCTCAAGCAAAACATTTTCGGCTACAGCGAGCTTCGCGCAAGCGGCGCCGCTCCGGTGGGAGCGATTTCGGAACCTTACTGAGCCGCTTGCTCAGCCAAATTAAAACGCCAGGTCTTTGCTGATTTAAGCCTTACTGATTCGAGGTAGCAACATGCGCTATTTCCGCCATGCGGCGCTCGCCGCGTTCGCCGTGTATGCCAGCATCGGAATCGCAAACGCGATACAGGCGGCGAAACCCCTCGATGTAGTCGTGCCGATCGATCGCATCATCGCGGTCGTCAATGAAGATGTCATTACCGGGTTCGATCTCGACGATCAGATGAAATTCGTGACGCGCCAGTTGAGCAAGCAGGACACGCCGCTGCCGCCGCGCGAGGTGCTCGAAAAGCAGTTGCTGGAACGCATGATCAATGAGCGCGTGCAAATGCAATTCGCAAAGGAAACCGGTTTGCGCATCGACGACGCGCAGCTCGAAAAAACCATAATCCGGATCGCCCAAGACAATTCGATGACGGTGCAGGCGTTTCGCGAAGCGCTCGTCGCGGACGGCATCAGCTTCAATAAATTCCGCGAGGAAATCCGCGGCGAAATCATCAAGGCGCGGCTGAAGGAGCGTGAAGTCGACAATAAAATTACCGTGACCGACAGCGAAATCGATAATTTTATGGAAAAACGCGAGGCGCAGGCCGGCCAGGCGGAAGAATACAACCTCGCCCATATCCTGGTGCGCGTTCCCGAGCAGGCGAGCCCGGAGCAGGTTCAGGAAAAGCAGGCGCGCGCAGAGAATGCACTCGCGCAGTTGAACGAAGGCGCGCCGTTCGCGCAAGTCTCCGCGGGCTTTTCCGACGCGCCCGACGCGCTCGAGGGCGGCAGCATGGGATGGCGCGCGCCGGAGCGCTTGCCGGATATTTTTGTCGAGCCGCTGAAGACCATGAAGACCGGCGAAGTCAGCCCGATTTTGCGCAGCCCGAACGGGTTTCACATCCTCAAGCTGCAGGAAAAGCGCGGCGGCGATGATGCGCCTATCATCATCGAGCAGACCAGGGCGCGCCATATTCTGGTCAAACCCAGCGAGCTGACTTCCGAGGCCGACGCGAAAAAACGGTTGACGAATCTGAAAGAGCGGCTCGACAACGGCGCCGATTTCGCCGAGCTTGCGCGGCTCAATTCCGAGGATGGGAGCGCCGGCAAAGGCGGCGATCTCGGCTGGATTTCGCCCGGCGATACCGTGCCTGATTTCGAGCGCGCAATGGCCGCGCTGCAGCCGGGCCAGATCAGCGAGCCAGTGCTGTCGCAGTTCGGCTGGCATCTGATTCAGGTGATCGAGCGCCGCAAGGAGGACGTGTCGGAAGAAAAGCAGCGTTTGCTGGCCCGCCAGGCGGTGCGCGCGCGTAAATCCGATGAGGCCTATCAGGAGTGGCTGCGCCAACTGCGCGATCAGGCCTACGTCGAGTATCGGCTCGAAGAACAGTAAAACTCTTGTAATGTCGCATGTGGGGTCCGCAAGGTTCCCCCAAACGCGCGATCTTCCCTTCCCGCCGGTTTCCACATTGGTCACAAATTCCAGCCAGATCGCGCCGATCGCGCTGACTGCCGGCGAGCCAGCCGGTATCGGCCCCGATCTATGCGTGCTGCTCGCGCAGAAGCGCCGGGCACACGCTATCGTTACGATCGCCGATCGGGATTTGCTCGCCGCACGCGCGCACGAACTCGGCCTGCGGTTGCGCTTGATCGAATTCTCGGATGAGGCTGATGGCGCGGTTGCGGACCAGCCCGGTGAATTGAGCGTTGTGCATCTGCCGGTTGCCGAAGCGGCGGTCGCAGGCCGGCTCAATCCGGCGAATAGTCACTATGTGCTGCGGACTTTGCGTTGCGCCGCCGAAGGCTGTGGCAATGGCCGGTTTTCCGCTATGGTTACAGCACCTGTTCAGAAATCCGTGATCAATGACGCAGGCATTCCATTCAGCGGCCACACCGAATTCCTTGCCGATCTGACCGGCGCCAACGAAGCCGTGATGATGCTGGTCGACGGCGCGAAAGGAAACGCGCGGCCGCGTTTGCGTGTCGCGCTGGTGACGACACATCTCGCCCTGAAAGACGTTGCCGCCGCGATTACCAAGAACAAACTGGAGGCCGTGTTGCGCATTCTGCTGAATGACCTGATGCGCCGCTTCGGCATCGCCCAACCGCGCATTCTGGTGGCGGGCCTGAATCCGCACGCCGGCGAATCCGGCCATCTCGGGCGCGAGGAAATCGAAGTCGTCATGCCGGTCTTGCGCAAGCTTCGCGGCGAAGGCTTCGATGTGCGCGGACCCCTACCGGCCGATACGCTGTTCAATCCGGAGCGCCTGCGCGAGGCCGACGCCGTGCTCGCGATGTATCACGATCAGGGTTTACCGGTGCTGAAATACGCGAGCTTCGGCGGCGGTGTGAACGTCACCTTGGGCCTGCCCATTATCCGCACTTCAGTCGATCACGGCGCCGCGCTCGATCTGGCCGGGACTGGCAACATTTACGATGGCAGCCTGCTCGCGGCGATTGAAATGGCATCGGAGCTGGCCGGCAACGCAGCGCAGCGACGAAGCGTCACCGCTTAGCGCTCGTGCTTGCCGCCCATATTCCGCGCAAGCGCTTCGGGCAGCATTTCCTGACTGATGCCTCGGTCATCGAAGCCATCGTGGCAGCCATCGCGCCGCGGCGGGACGACAACGTGATCGAGATCGGCCCCGGACTCGGCGCCTTGACGCGTCCGTTGGCGGCTCGCCTCGATCACATGCACGCGATCGAACTCGACCGCGATATCGTCGCGCAATTGCAGCAGGATTCCCTTGCGCACAAGCTGACCATTCATGCGGCCGACGCGTTGCGCTTCGATTTCGCCGCGCTTGCGCCGGCCGGCGCGCGTCTGCGCATCGTCGGCAATCTGCCCTACAACATCTCGACGCCGCTGTTGTTCCATCTCGCCGGCTATGCCAACATCATCGAAGACCTGCATCTGATGCTGCAGAAAGAAGTCGTCGAACGCATGGTCGCGGCGCCGTCAACGTCCGATTACGGCCGGCTTTCGGTGATGCTGCAACATCGCTTCGCCATGGAAAAGTTGTTCGACGTGCCGGCAGCCGCGTTTCGCCCGCCGCCCAAAGTCGAATCGGCCGTGATCCGCGTGCGTCCGCTACCTGACGATCGATTGCGCGCTACTGATGAGACGGTGTTCGGCCAAGTCGTCGCAGCGGCCTTTTCGCAACGCAGAAAAATGCTGCGCAATACCCTGAGAACGTATCTGGCCGGGCAGGATTTCGCAATGCTCGGTATCGATCCGGGCGCGCGCGCGGAAAATCTGACGCTGGATGACTTTATCAGGCTGGCGAACTCCGTGGCGAAATTGGGGTGTTCCGTTAAGCGAGCCGCTGGAAAATGATCGCGAAACTGGCGCGGCAGCGCCGGCCCGCGTCCGGGAAAAACCGCTGCTGATGGGAAGGGGCGGCGGAACCGCTACATCGCGCGTTTCTGAATGAACTCGATCTTGTAGCCATCAGGGTCCTCGACGAACGCAATGACCGTGCTGCCGTGCTTCATCGGCCCGGCTTCGCGCACGACCTTGCCGCCGCGCGCCTTGACGTCGTTGCAGGCGCGGTAGGCGTCATCTACCTCGATCGCGATGTGACCGTAGGCGTTGCCGAGATCGTAGGACGAAGTGTCCCAGTTATGGGTGAGTTCGAGCACCGCATTGTCGGCCTCATCACCATAGCCGACGAAGGCCAGGGTGAATTTTCCGTCCGCATAATCGTTGCGCCGCAGCACCTTCATGCCCAGCACTTTGTCATAAAACGCGATCGAGCGATCAAGATCGCCGACTCGCAGCATCGTGTGCATGATGCGCATGGCCGTCTCCTTAAATTTCTATCATTTCGAAATCTTCCTTGCGCGCGCCGCATTCCGGGCAAACCCAGTTGATGGGGATATCGGCCCAGCGCGTACCGGGTGCTATACCTTCCTGCGGACAGCCTTCGGTTTCTTCATAGATGAAGCCGCAGATCAAACACATATAAGTCTTATATTCGGTCGTCGTTTCCATTGCGATGACTGTTAGGGACGTGACTGAAAAATGCAAATGCGGAATCACTCGTTTTGCCATGCCGGGTTAGCGAACGGCAAGCCGCCCCGCGGCGCCGTGGCGGGACACAAACGCATGCGTAGAGGTTCCTAGGCTAGAATGCCATTTTAGACCAAAGCACAAAATGCCGCTGCGCGCCCCCGCCGGCGTTCCCATGTCTGACAAAAATCTACCCGAATTACCCCCGGTCGTGCTTTGTTTCGCCGGCAACGACCCAAGCGGCGGCGCCGGTCTCGCCGCCGATGTTATGACGTTGGCAAGCATGGGCTGCCATCCGCTGCCGATCGTTACGGCGATAACGATTCAGGACACCATGGGCGTCGAGGACGTGATGGTGCTCGATGCCGAATGGGTCGCCGATCAGGCGCGATGCGTGCTCGAAGACATGCCGGTCACGGTGTTCAAAATCGGCATGCTCGGCAGCGTCGAGATCGTCGCCGCGATCGCCGAGGTCGTATCCGATTATCCCGACATTCCGCTGATCTTCGATCCGATACTGGCGTCCGGGCGCGGCGATGAATTGGCCAGCGAAGATACGCTGGCCGCCATGCGCGAACTCATCGTTCCGCAGTCGACGCTGATCACGCCGAATACGCTTGAAGCGCGTCGCCTTGCCGCGGACGATAGCGACGAGCACGAAGACCGCGATCTGGCCGATTGCGCGCGCCGCCTTCTGGATATGGGCGCGGAGTATGTGCTGCTGACCGGCACGCACGAAAATACGCCGCAGGTCATCAACATTCTGTATGGCCAGGACGGCATTGTGCGCAGCGATAGCTGGCAGCGGCTGCCCGGTTCCTATCACGGTTCCGGCTGCACGCTCGCGGCCGCGGCCGCCGCCGCGATTGCCAATGGGCTGGAAATCGCCGAAGCCGTCAAGGACGCGCAGGAATACACGTGGCAGACCTTGAAATTCGGCTTCAGGCCGGGCATGGGCCAGCATATCCCCGACCGCCTGTTCTGGGCGCGCGAGGAAGACGAAGAGGGCGGCCAGAACGACTAGAACGCGCCCGGCAAAGGCGAACTGGCCGATGAAGGCGTCGCAGCCGGTTCGGGGCCTGTACGCGATCACGCCAGATCGCGCCGATACCGGCGCGCTGATCAGCGAGGTCAGGCAGGCGCTGGAAGGCGGCGCGCGCCTGATCCAATACCGGAATAAAAGCGCGGACGAGGCGCTGCGGCTACGGCAAGCGCGGCGACTGGTCGCTTTGTGCAGCGAATACGAAGCCTTGCTGATCATCAACGACAGCGTTGCGCTCGCAAAAAAAAGCGGTGCGCACGGCGTGCACCTCGGTCGCGACGATGTTGCGATTCACGCTGCGCGCGAGCAATTGGGCGCGGCGAAAATCATCGGGGCATCGGGTTACACGAGCATCGAGCGCGCGCGCGCAGCCGAGTCACAAGGCGCCGACTACGTCGCATTCGGCAGCTTTTTCGCTTCCACCGTCAAGCCGGATGCGTCGCGCGCGCCATTGGCGCTCTTGAGCGATGCGAAAGCGCGCATCGCCATCCCTATCGTTGCGATCGGCGGCATCACGCTTGACAACGCGCCGGTTTTGATCGAAGCCGGCGCCGACGGGTTGGCGGTGATTTCGGCACTGTTCGGCGCGCCTGATATTCACCAGGCGGCGCGCCAATTCGTCGGAATGTTCAAGGCGTCGTCGTGTCGAATCTGAAAGCCTCGCCAAATTCCGTGACCGCTGAAATGGCCATCGCTCAGCAACTTTTCGAACGTTCGCAGCGCGTCATTCCCGGCGGCGTCAATTCGCCGGTGCGCGCGTTTCGCGGTGTCGGCGGCACCCCGGTTTTCTTGCGGCGGGGAAGCGGCGCAAAAGTTTGGGACGTCGAAGGCAAGCCGTACATCGATTACGTCGGCTCGTGGGGACCGCTGATTCTCGGTCATGCCCATCCGCAAATCATCGCGGCGATTCAGCGCGCGGCTGAATCGGGCACGAGTTTCGGCGCGCCGACCGAAGCCGAATTGCAAATGGCCGAGACCTTGTGCCGGCTCTTGCCTTCGCTCGAACAGGTCAGGCTGACGAGCTCCGGCACGGAAGCCACGATGAGCGCGATTCGTCTCGCGCGCGGCTTCACCGCCCGCCAGACCATCGTGAAATTCGAAGGCTGTTATCATGGCCACGCCGATGCGCTGCTGGTCAAAGCCGGTTCCGGCGCGCTGACTTGCGGCCAGCCGGATTCGGCCGGCGTTCCGGCGGCTGTTGCGGCCGATACCATGGTGCTGCCGTACAACGATATCGCTGCGCTCGAGCGCGCGTTTAAGGCCAGCGGCGATGCGATCGCGGCGGTCATCGTCGAACCGGTCGCCGGCAATATGAATCTGGTGCTGCCACATGCCGAATTTCTGCCGCGGCTCCGCGAACTTTGCAGCAGGCACGGAGCCGTACTGATATTCGATGAAGTCATGACAGGCTTTCGCGTCGGCCTGGGCGGCGCACAGGGCATGTTCAACATCACGCCGGATTTGACGACGCTCGGCAAAGTGATCGGCGGCGGCATGCCGGTCGGAGCATTCGGCGGACGCCGCGACATCATGCAGCGGCTATCGCCGGTCGGCCCGGTCTACCAGGCCGGCACCTTGTCCGGCAATCCGCTTGCGCTGGCGGCCGGGTTGAAAACGCTGGAGCTGATCCAGGCGCCCGGTTTTTTCGACGAACTCAGCGCCCGCACCAGGCAGCTCAGCGAGGGGCTCGCCGGGGTCGCGAAAAACTGCGGCGCGGCTTTGTCCACGCAATCGATCGGCGGCATGTTCGGGTTTTATTTCCGCCCGACGCCGCCCGCAAGCTTCGCCGAAGTCATGCAAAGCGATGTTGCCGCTTTCCGGCATTTCTTCCATGCCATGCTGGCGCGAGGAATTTATCTAGCGCCGTCGGCCTACGAAGCCGGGTTCGTATCGGCGGCGCATGAAAATGCCGATATCGTACAAACCCTGCAGGCAGCGGCAGCCGCTTTAACCGGCGAGAGCCCTACGCTTTAACCGGCGAGAGAGCCTTCCCTAACTTTCGGAACGCCGCCGTGTCACATTGTGAAGGTACGGCCGGGCGGATAAAATACAGACACCATGGAAAGCGTAAATCTCACGCATCACTTTCTGATCGCCATGCCTGGCATGGTCGACCCGAATTTTTCCAAAACGCTGACCTACATCTGCGAGCACAACGAGCAGGGCGCGCTGGGCCTCGTGGTCAACCGGCCGATCGATTTGCGCCTCGATGCGCTGTTCGAGCAGATCAGCATCCCGGTTTCCGAAGACAAGTACAGCGCGATGCCGGTTCACTTCGGCGGGCCGGTGCAGATAGACCGCGGCTTCGTGCTGCACAATCCGCTCGGCGACTGGCAATCGACGCTCGCGGTCAATCGCGAAGTCGGCCTGACGACATCGAAAGACATTTTGCAGGCGTTGAGCGACGGCAGAGGGCCGCGGCGCGTCCTGGTCACTCTCGGTTATGCCGGCTGGGCGCCAGGCCAGCTCGAGCAGGAATTGGGGCAAAACGCCTGGCTGACGGTGCCGGCGAACGCCGAAGTGATTTTCGATACCCCCCCTGAACTGCGGCTCAGCGCTGCCATGGGTTTGCTCGGTGTGGATTTCGCGACCTTGTCCGGGCACGCCGGGCACGCTTGATAAATCAGCTAAACCGCGTGCGCTTACGCTCACACACTCGCCGCGATCCGGAATTAGCATTTCTGCAACAACCGGCGCGCGCCATCTTTGAACTTCGCCTCCGCCATTAGCAGTCATTCGCCGGCACCGCCCGGCGGGCGCGGCGCCATACTGGCTTTCGACTTCGGCGAGAAGCGCATTGGCGTCGCGATCGGCGACATGAGCCTGCGTATTCCGCATCCGCTGGCGACGATCACGGCCCCGGACAACGCGCGACGTTTCGCCGCTATCGCGGAACTGATCGCCGAATGGCAACCGGCGCTGCTGGTGGTCGGCATTCCGGCTGACGACCTGTCCGCGCTTGACGAAAAGCGCAGTGCCGACGGGACTGGGCATCGGCTTTCCCGCCTTTGCCGCAAGTTCGCGCTGCGCCTGCGCACGCATTTTCAGTTGCCGGTCAGTCTGGTCGATGAAAACCTGAGTTCGAGCGCCGCGAGTATCGACTTGCGCGAGGCCGGGCTGCGCGGACGAAAACAGAAGGCCATCCTCGACCAGATCGCCGCCCAGCAGATTCTGCAGACCTGGTTCTCCGGCCGCGATGGAACTGCCTGACGCCGAACATCTCGTTCGAGAACTGGTTCGGCAGTTGCGCGCGCATTTGGGGGCGCAATCGAACGCCTGCAAAAATACCGCACTGGTCGGCGTGCACACGGGCGGCGTTTGGCTTGCCGAGCGTCTGCATCGCGAACTTGCCATCGAACTGCCGCTCGGCGTGCTCGACATCTCGTTCTATCGCGATGATTTCCAGCGCATCGGTCTGCACCCGCAAGTCAAGCCGTCCGCGATTCCATTCGGCGTCGAAGACCGCGATATCATTCTGATCGACGACGTTCTCTATACCGGCCGCACCGTCCGCGCCGCAATGAACACGCTATTCGATTACGGCCGGCCGGCAACGATCCGCCTCGCCGCCTTGATCGATCGCGGCGGGCGCGAACTGCCGATCGCCGCGCAGTTCGTCGGCGCGCGGTTGCCGCTCGACGAAGCTCAGCAGATCGAATTGCGGCGCGATAGCGATGGCATATTGAGCCTGCATCTGGATGAGGCGGCGGCTTGATCCAGCATTCATTGCCCGCCGCGCAGACCAACCCGCAGCTGAATAAAAATGGTGAGCTGCAGCATCTCTTGAGCATCGACGGCTTGCCGCTCGAAACCTTGCGCCATATTCTCGATACGGCATTGTCTTTCGTCAGCGTCACCGAGCGCGAAGTTAAGAAGCTGCCGCTCTTGCGCGGCAAATCGATCTTCAATCTATTTTTCGAGCCATCGACGCGCACGCGCACGACTTTCGAAATTGCCGCCAAGCGACTATCGGCCGATGTCGTCAATCTGAACATCGGCGCATCTTCGCAAAGCAAAGGCGAAACCCTGCTCGATACCGTCGACAATCTGTCGGCCATGCATGCCGATATGTTCATCGTGCGCCATGGCCAGAGCGGCGCGGCCCATTTGATCGCGCGTCACGTTGCGCCGAACATTCACGTGATCAATGCCGGCGATGGCAGCCACGCGCATCCGACGCAGGCGCTGCTCGACATGTTCACCATCCGCCACTACAAGCGCGAATTCAGCGATCTGGTCGTCGCCATCGTCGGCGACATCCTGCATTCGCGCGTCGCGCGCTCGCAGATACACGCGCTGACCACGCTCGGCGTGCGCGAGGTGCGCGCGGTCGGTCCGAAAACCCTGTTGCCAAGTCATCTCGCCAACCTCGGTGTGAAGGTTTATCACGATATGGCGCAGGGCTTGAAAGATGCCGATGTCGTCATCATGCTGCGCCTGCAGAACGAACGCATGGACGGCGCGCTGCTGCCGTCAGCCCAGGAGTTTTTCAAGTATTACGGCTTGACCGCCGACAAGCTTGCGGCCGCCAGGCCCGATGCCATCGTCATGCACCCGGGGCCGATGAATCGCGGCGTCGAGATCGATTCGAGCGTCGCCGATGGCGCGCAGTCGGTGATTTTGCCGCAGGTGACTTACGGTATCGCGGTACGCATGGCGGTGATGAGCATATTGGCGGGGAATTAGGGGTTGTGAGGATATCAATCCAGCGCGGCCGCCTGGTCGATCCGGGAAATCGCATCGACGCGCCGCGCGATTTATTCATAGCCGACGGAAAAATCGTCGCTCTCGATCAAGCGCCCGACGGCTTCCACGCCGATCGCACCATCGACGCCAGCAATCTCATCGTCTGCCCCGGCCTCATCGATCTTTCGGCGCGGCTGCGTGAGCCGGGCTTCGAATACAAGGCGACGCTCGAATCCGAAATGCTAGCCGCGGTTGCCGGCGGAGTCACCAGTCTGGCTTGCCCACCCGATACCGACCCGCCGCTCGATGAACCGGGGCTGGTCGAAATGCTCAAGCACCGCGCGCGAAACCTCAACCAGGCGCACGTCTACCCGGTGGGCGCGCTCACGGCTGGACTCAAGGGCGAGCTCATCACCGAGATGGGCGAGCTCGCCGAAGCCGGCTGCATCGCCTTTTCACAAGC
>JACDAM010000005.1 GCA_013695435.1 Burkholderiales bacterium
CGGATCACCAATGGTTTCCGGTGATGTTCAAGGATGCCGCTTTCAGCATTCCCACGGCGTTCGGAAAACTGGCTAAGGACTGGTTGTCAGAGAAGAAATAAAACGATAACAAATCGGGATGGCCGGCTCACCCTTTCGGATGCGCCGGCCATCTACTTTTCACGAACAACGAATCACATGATCAGCATACTGTTCCTTACTACGGCTTTGCCCGGGGAAAGCTCGAACGGCGGCGAGATAGCGACGACGAACTTTCTCGATGCATTAAGCCAAGCCGGGCACCGCCTCACAGTGACGGGGTACGCCAGACCAAGAGCTCATTACCAAACGAGACCGCGCGAAACAGTTATCGAAGAACGGCACATCGAAACGGACCGCGCAGGAGTTCGATCCGTCATCTGGTTTTTCACGGCGCTGACGAAAAATGTTGCTTATTCCGTCTCGAAGTATTGGTCAAAGAAGTATATTCGCGCGGTTACAGAATTACTCACGAATGGGAATTTTGATCTGGTGATCATCGATCACGCCCAAATTGGTTTTTTGCGACCATATGTCATTCACAAGCCAGTTGTTTTGATCGCCCATAATGTTGAAAACCTGATTTACGAAGATCAGGCGTCCGCCTTGAGGGGGCTGAAGAAATGGCTGTATGCGCGCGAAGCCCGGTGTATCCGGGATATGGAACATCTGTTAGCCAGATCTTCTGCAATGGTTTGGACCTTAACCGAAAAAGATCGGGAGTATTTCTGTAGAATCGGTGCGCGCAGCAAGGCATTTGCGATTCCATCCGCGTTCTCGACGAAGCCCCCGCAGGCGAACCAATCCGACAGCGACATTGTTATGCTCGGTACTTGGACATGGAAGGCCAACGCTGACGGCCTGCGCTGGTTTTTTGAACAGGTGTATCCGCTATTACCCGCGGATTCCCGGATCGAGGTCGGCGGGAAAGGCGCCGAACGGATTATTGGTAATCGGCCAAACGTCATTTATCGCGGCTTCGTCGCGGACGCGCACGACTTTCTCACGCGCAGCAAAGTTGTCGCGATACCATCCGTTGCAGGAGGAGGCGTGCAGATCAAGACCCTGGACGCTATTGCAACCGGTGCTTCCATCGTCGCCACGCCTACAGCAATGCGCGGTATCGAATGTCCGCCCGATACCGTACGCGTGGCGGAGAAGGCAAAGGATTTCGCCGATCACCTGATTTCCTTTTACAAGGTCCGTTCCAAACAGGAAGATGTCGTCCGGGCGCTGCAATGGTCGGCGTCAAGGCGGCTGAATTTTGAAAAACAAGTCGCTATGTCGATCGAACAAGCAATGTCCTATCCAGACCGCGTCTAAATGAACCCATCTGATGGAACGCCCGCGGTCGCAAGACAACTGGTACTGCTAGGGCTCAAATTCAATGCACTTACTCTCGAAGAAGCGGCCGATGCAATAGTAACGGCGGCCAAAAAAAGGCAGAAAGGTTTGGTCGTCACGCCGAACGTAGACCATCTCGTGATGCTGCAGACCGATGCCGATATGCGGTCGATTTATCAGAAAGCGGCTTTTGTGTTTGCCGACGGCATGCCTGTGATTTGGCTCAGCAGATTAACCTCCAGATCAGGCCTGCCGATGCGCGTGACCGGGGCCGACCTCCTTCCCGCGGTTTGCGCGGTGGCGGCAAAAGCTGGCGTGTCGCTTTTCTTCATGGGAGGACAACCCGGCGTGGCCGATCGGGCGGCGCAAAATCTCCGCGCCGAATTTCCGGGCTTGCGGATCACTGGCACCTACTGCCCGCCGATGGGATTCGAAAAAGATCCAGCCGAGACCTTGCGTATGGTCGCACTGGTCAACCGCTTGCAACCCGGCATCCTGTGCTTCGGCGTGGGCGCGCCCAAGCAGGAAAAATGGGCCGCAGCGCAACTCGATCAGCTGGCAGTGGGCCCGATACTGTGTATCGGAGCAGCTTTCGATTTCGCAGCAGGAACCATCAAGCGCGCCCCCAAGCTGGTGCAGCGGTTTGGCCTCGAATGGCTGTGGCGACTGTCGAATGAACCAGGCCGGTTATGGCGACGCTATCTGTTGCGCGATAGCAAATTTCTGCTTCTCGCAGGGCGGGAAATCTTGCGCGCGCGCACGGGCAAAAGCCGCCACACCTGACGGATTTCCTCTAGCGATTCGGTAAGAAAGTTGATGAGGCGTTCCCCTTCGAGTCTGTACCTCTTCTTTTGTTGAAGAACCCGAATAGCCATGCCGAAAGTTAGACGCAACGTCATCGCAAACTACGCGGGAAACGGCTGGACCGCTTTGATGTCGCTCGCCTTCATTCCGCTGTACATCAAGCTGATGGGCGTGGAATCGTATGGCCTGGTCGGATTTTATACGACGCTGCTTTCGGTTTTCGTGCTGCTCGACCTCGGCATCAGCACCACGGTCCGCTGGCATTTGGCAAGGCTTTCGGCGGAACCCGAGAAAGCGCACGAGGCGCGCAACCTGGTTCGAACTCTGGAATGGGTCTATTGGGGCACCGCGTTGCTGATCGGCGTCATCGTGTACTCGCTGGCGCCATGGATCGCCAGTTCCTATCTTCAGGCGGAAGAGCTATCTCCCGAGATCCTGCAGGAGGCCCTGGAACTGATAGGACTGACGATTGCCGTCCGCTGGCCGTTCAGCTTCTATTCGGGCGGCTTGATGGGCCTGCAGAAACAGGAACTCTATAACGTGATTCGCGCCGTGATCGAAACCCTGCGCGGCGGTGGCGCAGTCCTCATTCTGTGGCTCGTATCGCCAACCATTCAGGCGTTTTTCGTATGGCAGATCATCATAAGCCTGGCCGGCACGGCGGCGCTCGGCTACACGCTGTGGCGAAGCCTGCCGGCCGGCGCGACAAAGGCGCAATTCGAGTTTTCGGTATTGCGTGATCTATGGCGTTTTTCCGCCGCTGTATCCGCTCACGACATCCTCGTGATCGCGGTGACGCAGATCGACAAGTTGATACTGAGCAAGCTCGTTACGCTTGAACTCTTCGCTTACTACACTCTTGCGACCACAGTCGCGTCGGCACTTTATAACTTGATTACGCCTGTCGCCAGCGCACTTTACCCGCGTTTCATCCAACTGGTGACGTTGCGCGACGAAAACCGCCTCAGGGAGCTGTATCACCATGGCTGCCAGGTCATGTCGGCGTTGATCGCACCCACAGCCATCGTGCTCGCGTTTTTTTCCGCCGAAGTATTGCTGCTGTGGACGCAAAACCCTTTGCTGGTCGAAAACGCTCACTTGATAACCAGCGTTCTGGTCCTGGCGAAAGCGCTCGAAAGTCTGCAGTTTCTGCCGGGCTCCCTGCAAACGGCGCATGGCATGGGCTGGATCAAATTCGGCATATATCTGTCGCTCGCCTCGTTGCTGGTTCTTGCTCCAGCCGTTTATTACGCAACGACCAATTTTGGTTTGCTCGGCGCTGCTGCAACCATGCTGGTTTTTCATGCGATCATCACGCCGATAATGATCCATGTACAACATCGTCGGCTGCTCATTGGCGAAAAGCTGCGCTGGTACGTCGAGGATGTATTCATGCCGTTCGCCGCGGCGATAGTCGCTGCGTTGGTGCTCAGTTGGGCGCTGCATAGTTATAACGGCCAGGTGGCGCAACCCATATTATTTATCTACTTGGGCGGCGCTTCCGCAATCACGCTACTGGCAGCGGCAATGGCGACACCTTATGTAAGAAGGCAGGTGTTCAATCTTTTAAAGCTTCGATTGACAAGGGCTCA
This sequence comes from Burkholderiales bacterium, assembly GCA_013695435.1. Classification (NCBI taxonomy): domain Bacteria; kingdom Pseudomonadati; phylum Pseudomonadota; class Betaproteobacteria; order Burkholderiales; species Burkholderiales bacterium. The sequence continues at coordinate 3,759 of JACDAM010000005.1, forward strand.
TTGATTATGAAAGCAGTGATTCTGGCAGGTGGATTGGGCACGCGTATTAGCGAAGAGAGCAGCGTCAGGCCGAAGCCGATGGTCGAGATAGGTAACAGACCGATTCTGTGGCACGTCATGAAGATTTACTCTCACTACGGCATCAACGAATTTATCGTCTGCTGCGGATACAAGAGCGAGGTCATCAAGGAATATTTCGCCAATTATTATCTGCACCGGTCCGACGTGACTTTCGATCTGAAGAACAACCAGGTACATACGCATGAGACTGCGGTCGAGCCGTGGAAGGTCAGTCTGGTTTATACCGGGTATAACACCATGACCGGCGGGCGCATCAAGCGCGTCCGCGACTATGTCGGCGATGAAACCTTTTGCGTTACGTACGGCGATGGCGTATCCGACATCAACATTACGCAGTCGATCGAATTTCATCGTGCGCAAAAGACGCTCGCGACCTTGACCGCGGTTCAGCCACCTGGGCGATTTGGGGCTTTCAGTCTGGCGCAAGAGACTAATCAGGTCGAAACCTTCAGCGAGAAACCGCAGGGGGACGGCGCCTGGGTCAATGGCGGTTTCTTCGTGCTCGAACCGGGGATATTCGATTACATCGGCGATGACCGCACGGTTTGGGAGCATCAGCCATTACGCGACCTGGCACACGCCGGCCAGTTGTCCGCTTACCGGCATGCTGGTTTCTGGCAGCCGATGGATACGCTCCGAGACAAGACTGTGCTAGAGCAACTGTGGAACAGCGGCCAGGCGCCGTGGTGTGTCTGGAAAGAATAATTGAGAGGCATTTATGATCTATGACTTTGTGATTGTGGGTGGAGGCATCGTCGGTCTCTCGACCGCCATGGCATTGGGCGCGCGCAACCGGAAAGCAAAAATTCTGGTCATCGAAAAAGAATCGAACTTCGCGCAGCATCAGACCGGGCGCAACAGCGGCGTCATTCACTCGGGAATCTACTACACTCCGGGCAGCATGAAAGCGCGCTTCGCGCGGAGCGGCGCTCGCAGCATGGTCGAGTTCTGCGAAAAACATCATATCGAGCACGACATTTGCGGAAAAGTCATCGTCGCCACCGAGCAAAGCCAGTTGCCTTTGCTGGAAAAACTCTACGCGCGCGGGCTGGAGAACGGGCTTGCCATTCAAAAGATATCAAGCGAGCAGGTCAATGAAATCGAGCCGCACGTGCGCTGCCTTGCGGGCATACGGGTGCCTGCTACCGGCATCGTCAGTTACCGGAAGGTTTGCGCAAAGTATATCGAGTTGATCAACGCGCAAGGCGGCGAGATCAAGTTCGGCATGCGACTCGATGCCATCCAGGACCGCGGCGATCATCAGGTGCTGGAAACTACCGGCGGCGACTTCAACGCGCGCTATCTGATCAATTGCGCCGGCTTGCACAGCGATCGGGTCGCGCGTTTGGCTGGCGTTGAACCGGGCGCCCGGATCGTCCCGTTTCGCGGCGAATATTTCGAACTCGTGCCGGCCAAACGTCATCTCGTCAAAACATTGATTTATCCGGTGCCGAATCCCGATTTTCCATTCCTCGGCGTTCACTTCACGCGGATGATAGACGGTACCATACACGCCGGTCCGAATGCGGTTCTGGCGATGAAGCGCGAGGGTTATCACAAGACGGATTTCAGCCTGCGCGATCTTTCCGAAACCTTGCGATATCCGGGCTTCTGGAAGCTGGCGGCAAAGCATGCGAATGAGGGCGCGCGGGAATTCTACCGCTCGTTTTCCAAAGCCGCGTTCGTGCGCAGCCTGCAAACACTGATTCCGGAAGTCGAGGCGCAGGATCTGGCGCCGACGCATGCCGGGGTCCGCGCGCAGGCGCTGCTCGCGAACGGCAAGCTGGTCGATGACTTCCTGATCGTAAACGGACACAACTCGATGCACGTTTGCAACGCGCCTTCGCCTGGCGCCACTGCGTCGCTCGAAATCGGCAAGGCAATTGTCGAGCGCATTCCGCATTTGAAAAGCGGGCAATCCCCTAGACAAACTTCAACCTTAGCGATTTAACTGAGCGATTTAACGGAGCGAATAACTGACCATGAAAATACTGATCACCGGCACGGAAGGCTATCTCGGATCTCTACTGGCCCCCACGCTGATGCAGCGCGGACACGACGTCACTGGCGCCGATACCGGGTTTTACAAAGTCGGCTGGCTGTATAACGCCACACCGCTGACTGCAAAAACGCTGAATAAGGATATCCGCAAACTTAGCGCCGAAGATCTCGAGGGAATGGAAGCCGTCGTGCATATGGCGGAACTGTCCAACGATCCGGCTGGGGAACTGTCTCCGCATATCACCTATGATATCAACCACAAGGCATCGCTGCGTCTGGCCGAAATTGCCAAAGCAGCCGGCGTGCGCCGCTTCATCTACATGTCTTCATGCAGCGTTTATGGAGTCGCTTCGACATCCGATGTGACCGAAGAGTCGCCGGTCAACCCGCAAACTGCCTATGCGATTTGCAAAACCCTCGTTGAGCGCGACGTCCGACCGCTGGCGGACGACAACTTTTCACCGACCTTTCTTCGCAATGCGACAGCTTACGGCGCATCGCCGCGGATGCGCTTCGATATCGTTTTGAATAACCTGAGCGGACTGGCGTGGACCACACGCGAAATCAAGATGACCAGCGACGGCACGCCGTGGCGCCCACTGGTGCACGCCCTCGACATTTGCAAGGCGATAGCCTGCGTGCTCGATGCGCCGCTGGATGCAATTCACAACCAGACCTTTAACGTCGGCGACACCGGGCACAACTACCGCGTCAAACAAATAGCCGAAATCGTCGCTGCGACTTTTCCCGGTTGCAAGCTCAGTTTCGGCACACAGGGCTCTGACAATCGCAGCTACCGCGCTTCCTTTGATAAAATCGCGAACCAGTTGCCCGGTTTTAAATGCGACTGGAATGCGGAGCGCGGAGCGAAACAGCTTTTCGATGTATTCAGCCAGATCGATATGAGCGACGACACGTTCAACAGCCGCGGCTTCACCCGGCTCAAGCAGCTCGAATATCTGATTCGCACGCAGCAGATTGACAAGGATTTTTTCTGGTCGATGAAAGCATAACGCGCTGCGAATGATCTTTACGGAAACGAAGCTTGCCGGCGCATTTATTATCGAACCGGAAAAACGCAAGGACGAGCGCGGCTTTTTCGCGCGCACGTTCTGCGCCAGGGAATTCGAGTCGCATGGGCTTAAACCGACTGTCGCCCAATGCAACATTTCGTATAGCAAAAAGAAAGGCACCTTGCGGGGCATGCATTATCAGGCGGCCCCTGCCGCCGAAGCCAAGCTTGTGCGCTGTACCAATGGCGCGATTCACGACGTCATCATCGACATGCGCCCGGATTCTCCGACTTACCTTGAATATTTCGCCATCCAGTTGACCGCCGGCAATCGCCGCGCACTCTACATTCCAGAGTTGTTCGCCCATGGCTTGCAAACCTTGACAGACGATGCCGAGGTGTTTTATCAAATGAGCGAGTTCCATATTCCCGGCCATGAGCGCGGCCAACGCTATAATGATCCTGCGTTCAATATCGAATGGCCGCTGCCGGTGGTCGAAATCAATGCGCGCGATGCGTCCTGGCCATTGTTGGATGTGGCTTAGACGTTTGCCGCTTTCCGCATTTTGCTAGAATCGGATGATGGCGCATCCGCTTCTACTATCCCCGCATTCAGGAAATAAAGTTTATGAGCGATTTGAATCAACCTCCGGTAAATGTCGGCGACGCGATGTATCAACTCGCTGCCGAACTTTTCCCAATCTGCAGAAGCATCACCGGCAATGGCGTCCGCGCGACGTTGGCGCATCTTCAGCGTCAAATTCCGTTGATCACGCACGAAGTCGCAAGCGGTACGCCGGTGTTCGACTGGACTGTGCCCAAAGAGTGGAACATCAGGGACGCCTATATCAAGAATGAGGCTGGCGCACGCGTCGTGGACTTTCGCCAGTCCAATTTGCACGTGCTGAACTACAGTGTTCCCGTGAATCGGACTATGCCGCTTGCCGAGCTCAAGAAGCATCTGTTTTCGCTGCCCGACAAGCCCGACTGGATTCCATATCGCACTTCCTACTACAAGGAAACCTGGGGCTTCTGTCTGCGCCACCGCGATCTGATCAATCTGCCCGACGGAAATTATGAAGTCGTCATCGATTCGTCGCTGGAACCCGGGCACCTGACCTACGGTGAATACCTGGTTCCCGGTCAATCCGAGGACGAAGTGCTCATCTCCTGCCACACCTGCCACCCGTCGTTGGCCAACGATAACCTATCCGGCGTCTCGTTGGCGGTCGCGCTGGCGCAACGTATGAAAACCTTGCCGGCGCGGTATTCGTACCGCTTCTTGTTCATCCCGGGAACCATAGGCGCGATTACCTGGCTGGCTTTGAATAAAAACAAGGCTGCGCGCATCAAACACGGCCTGGTATTGACTTGTGTCGGCGACCCGGGCCCGACTACTTACAAGCGATCCCGCCGCGGCGATGCGGATATCGACCGCGCCACCCTTCATGTGCTGAAACAGGCTGGCTCGCCGTTTGCGGCGATCGATTTTTATCCGTACGGATACGACGAACGCCAGTATTGCTCGCCGGGTTTCAATCTGGCCATCGGCTGCCTGATGCGCTCGCAGCATGGCGAATACGCCGAATACCACACGTCCGCCGACAACCTCGATCTGATCCAGCCTGCATTTCTCGAAGATTCCTACAACAAGGCCGCGGCGTTGATCGATGTGCTCGAAGGCAATCGCTATTACATGAACCAGAATCCGTACTGCGAACCACAGTTGGGCAAACGCGGCTTGTACGACGTAGTCGACGGCGAAGTCATGGCGATGTTGTGGACGCTTAATTTTTCCGATGGCAAGCACAGTTTGCTCGATATCGCGGAACGCGCCGGCATATCATTCGAGCGCATCCACAAATCGGCGCAGATTCTGGCTGCGCACGACTTGTTGAAAGTATCCGGATCAGAGGATTCCGGCGCCAGTCGCCCGGCTGTTTGACTCGAGGTTTTCATTGCCAGCAGTGAATCGTCTTTTCGCCGGTCAGGTCGCGGTCGTGACCGGCGCCAGCAGCGGCGTGGGCGAAGCTATCGCGCTCGGGCTCGCCGGGCACGGAGCCCATGTCGTTTTAATCGGCCGTCATATCGAACGACTGCGCGCCGTCGCGACCCGCGCCGAGGGCCACGGAGTAAAGGTGCGATACTACCAAACGGATTTGACGCGCGATGAATCGATCGCGGACATGAGCGAATCGCTGCGCCGCGAATTCAAGAAAATCGATTTACTGATACACAGCGCCGGCGTTTTCCGCTCGGGCAACACGGCAGCCGCACCGATCGCCAATTTCGATCTCCTGTATTCGACCAATCTGCGTGCGCCGTATTTGCTGACCCAATCCCTGCTGCCGCTGATGTGCGAAACGCTCGGCCAGATCGTGTTCATCAATTCAATGGCGTGTAT
>JACDAM010000006.1 GCA_013695435.1 Burkholderiales bacterium
ACCGCGCAGCCGCGTCAAGGGGTGCTGCACAACTCGCGCCCCGTTAGAGCGCTCGCGGATGCGGTCAGCCAAGTCGGCCGGGTGCGTGCTCTTATCCGCTGCGGCGCATACCGCCGCGCACGCCTCGCGCTCTGCGGAAATGGCGGCCCGCCACGCATGGTGGTATTCGGGCATCGGGCCTTGTAGGTATTCGCCGTCAGTGCTCTTGACCAACCACTCTGGCGGGAACTTCTCGGATACGCACCACTGTTCAAAAGTCATCACTTGCTCTCCGTCAGCGCTCTAACCAGTTATTCGAGCGGACTGCCTACGGCAGCCGCTCAATTCAGTCGTTGGAAGGCAAAAATAAGTAGACGTAGGTCAGGTGCGCAAGCTCCCTGACAAAGATTGTCCAAGCGACGCTGTCAGGGAGCACCCTGACCTACGGGTTTTCTGGCGTCGTGCGGCGTTTCAGCAGATGTTCCGGCTGAGCGACGGCCCCAGCTTGTTGGCAAGCGCCAGCGGCAGCCGCCGCCAGAGCGCGGTGAACAAACGATAGCGCGGATCGTCGGGATCGTTGATCGGTGTGCGCCCGCGTAACACGCGGTATTCATAGTGCAGGGGTTCGGGTTTGAAGCCCCACAATTTCTTGAACCCGGACGACCCGCCTCCCAGACGGCTGCGGCCGGCGTTGAAGGTGTGCAGCCCGCGTTGCGCGGCGCGTCCGAGCAATTCCCAATACAGGAAGTCGTTGCCGGCCACGGCGCGCGCCTGTTCAGTTCCGCCGGCGTAGTACGGCATCGTCTCGCCGCGGAACAGAAAACTCATGGCTGCGGCAATCGTCCGGCCGTCCTGCGTTATCGTCATGACTTCGCAATCACTGCCGAATGCGGTTCTCAGTTCCGTGAAATAACGGCGCGGATAAACCGGGCTGCCGAGCTTGCGCATGGCCTCGGCATAGGCGCGGAGAAAATGCTCGACATCATCCTCGATTGCGCAGCGCAAACCGGCGCGCTGCGCTTTGCGCACCATCGCGCGCCGCTTGCCGGGAATCGCCGAAAAATTGTAAGCGGCCGCCGCGCTCAATTCCGCTTTGAACAAAACGTAGGATTCGTCGCATGCCCAGTCGGCGTGTGCTCGGCATGGCGTGCGGTATTCGAGATAATCGACATCGAGGGCGAGCGCGAGATTTTGTGCTGCCGCGTCGAGCGCGTCGCGCGCCGGTTGATTCGCCGCGGCTATGCCGGCCTGCACGCAATACGGCAGCGAGATCAGCGCGTGGCCGATCAGCCTGCCCTTGACTTCGGCGAGCGGCAGAACGCCCTGGAGACCGCCGGCGTTTTCTGCATACAGAAAATGCGTGCGCCAGCCGAAGATGTTCTCGATGATGGATCGCCATTCGGCGCGATGAAAGAAACTCGCATCCGGGCAAGCGAAAACAAACTCGTTCCAGCGCGAGAAATCGGCATCGCCTAACGTGGCGACGCGCAAGTCCACGCGATTTCGCGCGGCGAAGGAAGTCGCAGGCGGAGGCGCACTATTTTCGGCCTGACTGTCGAAGGGCGTTTTGGCGATGCTTGTGTAGTGTCCTGTTCCCAAGATGAATGTCATATGTTTCCGTTCGCCCCCCGATTAAAGCATTCGAGGGCAGGTTCTGAGCTCATCGGAGGCCGTTCAATGCTTCGACAGGCTCAGCACGACGGCTTTTAACTTATGACCTTTATTTGCGAAACGCCACAGTAGCCGTTCGCGCGATCAGCGACGCGGTTCGCGCCGGTACGGCGCTCAGCGTACGGCAACCTCGCCTTTGCCCGCGCGCAGAGTGCCGATATTGCAGGCCAAAGCGAACCCGTGCTCGTGGAAAACAGCCAGCACCTTGGCCTCTGCATCCGGCGCGCAGGCGACGAGCAGGCCGCCGCTGGTTTGCGGATCGGTCAGCAGTTTTTTCTGCCACTCCGAAACGCCTTCCGCGAGCCGCACCGATTTTGCGTAGCTCGCCCAATTGCGCGTCGATGCGCCGGTCGCATAGCCCGCTTCGGCGAGCCTGAGCGCATCGGCCAGGATCGGCAGCCGATCGAATTCGATGTCCGCATCGAGCCCGGCGCCGCGGCACATTTCGAGCAGGTGGCCGAGCAGGCCGAAACCTGTGACATCTGTCAGCGCGTGCACGTCGGGAAGATCGGCAAGCGGCGCGCCGGGCGTGTTCAATTGCGTCGTGCTGGCGAGCATATCGCGATAGCCCGGCTCGCCGAGTTCGCCTTTTTTCAGCGCGGCGCTGAGAATGCCGATGCCGAGCGGCTTGCCGAGGATCAACACATCGCCGGCCTCTGCGCCGTCATTGCGTTTGACCTTGTCGGGATGCACGAGGCCGACCGCCACCAGCCCATAGATCGGCTCGGGCGAATCGATGGAATGACCGCCGGCGATCGGTATGCCGGCGTCATTGCAGACCGACGCGCCTCCAGCCAGAATCTGCTGGATGGCGGCGATCGGCAGCTTGTCGACCGGCATGCCGACGATAGCGAGCGCGAACAGCGGCTTCGCGCCCATGGCGTAAACGTCGGATAGCGCATTTGTCGCGGCGATGCGGCCGAAATCGAACGGATCGTCGACAATCGGCATAAAAAAATCGGTGGTCGCGACTATCGCCTGCTCGTCGTTGATGCGGTACACCGCGGCATCGTCGCTGGAATCATTGCCGACCAGAAGATCCGGGCACAATGCGGCAAGCGGCGAAGCCGACAAAATATCGCTGAGCAAGGCAGGTGCGATTTTGCAGCCGCAACCGCCGCCGTGGGAAAACTCGGTCAGTCGTATCGGCGTTTTTGTCGAAGTATCCATGGCGCTATAAAGAGGACTGCTGGTTTCAGGTAGACTAATATCGGTCTCTGTGCGTGGTTCCGTCAGTCAAGGAACCTTGAATTTCATTCCCGCCCCCGATTCAAGCTTTCGAGGGCAGGCCCAAGCGGGAATCCGGAGTTGTCCAACTTAGCTGATTGTGCAAGCCTCTGGATGTGCGCCTGCTTTCGAAGCTTGAATCGGGGCGGGTGTGACCACGATGGGATTTATATCGGAGCACTTCTTGGCGTCATCGGACATTGTTACCGTAGCACAGCTCACCGAGTTTGACGAGATCATCGACGCGCGCTCGCCGGCTGAATTCAGCGACGACCACATTCCCGGCGCGCTGAATTTTCCGGTGCTCAGTGATGACGAGCGCGCGCAGATCGGGCTGCTCTACAGCGCATCGTCGTTCCGCGCCAAAAAAATCGGCGCGGCGCTGGTCGCGCGCAATATCGCGCAGCATCTCGATACCAATTTTGTCGACAAACCGAAAGCCTGGCGGCCGCTGGTCTACTGCTGGCGCGGCGGCGCGCGCAGCGAGGCGTTCACGCATGTGCTGCGTCAGGTCGGCTGGAACGCGCGTCGGCTGCAAGGCGGCTATAAAGCTTACCGCCGCGCTGTCGTCGCCGATCTGCAAATGTTGCCGGCGGATTTCGACTGGCGCGTGATTTGCGGATTGACCGGCAGCGGTAAAAGCCTGCTGCTGCAGGCGCTGGCTGCGCACGGCGCACAGGTGCTCGATCTCGAACAGATGGCAGCGCACCGCGGATCGGTGCTCGGCCAGTTGCCGGACCAGGCGCAACCGACGCAGAAAATGTTCGACAGCCGGGTATGGTCGGCGTTACGCGGTTTCTCCGATTCGAAGCCGGTTTATGTCGAAGCCGAAAGCCGCAAGATCGGCAACCTGCGGGTTCCCGAAAACCTGATCGCCGGCATCTGGCAAGCGCCGTGCGTGCGCCTCGAAGCGCCAATCGCGTTACGCGTACAGTTGCTGAAAAACGAGTACGCGCATTTTCTGCGCAACGTTCCCGCGTTGAATGCCAAGCTGCAATGTCTGACCGCCTTGTATGGCCACGTCATCATCGACCGCTGGATGGCGCTCGCGAAAAACAGCGAATGGGACGCGCTGGTTCAGGAGTTGCTGGAACGGCATTACGATCCGGCCTACACGCGTTCGACGCTCACGCATTACCAGCGTTATGACGAATGCATCGAGATACGCGCGACTGGCAGCAAAGCCGCCAGCTTCAAGGAACTTGCTGGTGCTCTGCTAAAAGACGAAACGGTTACCACTGCTATCGCTGAGCCGATATGCCCTTGATCGGCGGTACCCCATCGCAGCCATTCCCGCGAAGCTTGTCCCAGCGCGCTTAAAGCCGGGAGCGGAAATCTAGAGTTATCCAACATCTGATTATGCAGACCTCTGGGTTCCCGCTTGGGCGGGAAATGACAACATTAACCAAAACTTCCTTGATGGCTTGGTAGCGCCGCTGGCGCTGCGCCCACCTACTAACTGACCATGACCCAACGCAAATCTGCTTCCATCGTCACCCGGCTGCGCTCCGAAACCAAGCTGTTCGTGCTCGACACCAACGTGTTGATGCACGATCCGACCAGTCTGTTTCGCTTCGAGGAGCACGATATTTATTTACCGATGGTGATACTCGAAGAACTCGACAACAACAAGAAAGGCATGTCGGAAGTCGCTCGCAATGCGCGCCAGGCGAGCCGCTTTCTCGACGATATCGTCAACAACGCCGTGGCCGATATCGAAGCCGGCATCCCGCTCGAAGATCACGGCACCAAGAACGCGACCGGCCGTCTGTTTTTGCAAACCCAGGCGATCGGCGCCGAACTGCCGGCCACGCTGGCCAGCGGCAAGGCCGACAACCGCATCATCGGGGTGGTGCTGCATCTGCAGGCGACCCATCCCAAACGCCAGGTCATTCTGGTCAGCAAAGACATCAATATGCGCATCAAGGCGCGCGCCTTGAGTCTGGCCGCCGAGGATTATTTCAACGACAAGACGCTCGAAGACACCGATCTGCTCTACACCGGCATGCTCGAATTGCCGGCCGATTTCTGGGATGCGCACGGCCATGAGATGGAATCGTGGCAGCAAGGCGGGCAAACGTTTTACCGCGTGCGCGGTCCACTGTGCGCGGATTTTCTGGTCAATCAGTTCGTCTACCTGGAAAACGCCAAACCGTTCTACGCGCTGGTCAAGGAGATCAGCGGCAAGACCGCAATCCTGCAAACCGTGCGCGATTACACGCACCAGAAAAACAATGTGTGGGGCATCGTCGCGCGCAATCGCGCCCAGAATTTCGCGCTGAATTTGCTGATGAATCCGGATGTCGATTTCGTCACCCTGCTCGGCCAGGCCGGAACCGGCAAGACGCTCCTGACCCTGGCTGCCGGCCTGATGCAGACCCTCGAGCACAAG
>JACDAM010000007.1 GCA_013695435.1 Burkholderiales bacterium
TCTTTACCGAATCCTTACCGGTAAAGCGCGACAACGCACATAACCGGACTGTCCAACTTGCCATGCTGTCAACGGTTGCATCCATCCGGGTGCAATTCCACCTGAAGGAGTGAAAGCAATGTTGAAAATGACAGGAATCGCGACCGCAGTCGCACTGATGGCATCTTCGCTGGCATATGTTTCCCTGGCCGGCGCAGCCGACGACCCCATGTTTTCGACCGGCGGCTATGCGCGCGGCGGTCAAGGCCTGCGCACGATGAAAATGATGAAGGTCATGGACGGAGATGGCGATCATATGGTGTCTCAGGACGAATTCATGAAAATGCACGAAGGGGTATTTACCAAGATGGACAAGAACAAGGACGGCATGCTCAGTGTTGATGAGTGGACCGATAAGCACGTCAGCAATGCGCGCGGCAGCGATGGTTCGAAAGATCATGGTTCCGATAATCGCGGCGGAGGCAGATCCACCCAGTAGTAGTCGTCGGCGCCAACATCTACCAGTCAAAGGACAGCGAAAATGATAAAGACGATGAGAATGTTGACATTCATCGCGGCATTCGCGATGGCGGCTTCCATTCCAGGCGGAATCTTCGCGCAGGAAACGACGCCCACGTTCGCGCAAGGAACGACATCCGCGCAAGATGATGAGCAAGGAGAGGAACAAGAAAGTCCGGACGATGAACAAAGCGCTGGTCGAGCGCAGGCAGCATCGGTCAAAAAAGGCGAAGGCGCCGTGTTTGCGATGACCAACGCGACCGCGGGAAACCGGATCGTGAGATACAGCCGCGCGAGCGACGGTACCCTGACCAGAGTCGGAAGCGTGCGTACGCGCGGGCTTGGAATAGGAGTCGATACGGATACGCAGGGCCCGTTGCGACTCGGCACGGACCGCCGCTACCTGTACGCGGTCAATGCCGGCAGCGACGAGATCAGCGTGTTTGCCGTAAATGGCACGCGCCTCCGATTCGTTCAAAAGGTCTACGCAGGCGACCAGCCGCTGAGCCTGACGCTATCCGGCAATCTGCTCTATGTACTGAACGGTTCGGTTGCCGGCAACGGAATTCGTGGTTTCAGGATTGCAGGTAACGGCACTTTGACCGAGTTGCCGGATTCGTTCAGGTTATTGAGTTCCCCGATTGCCGTTCCCGGCGAAGTCAGATTCAGCCCTGACGGTCGGATAATTCTTGTTACGCACAAAACGACCAATGTGCTGCTGACACCGCCGAATGCCATAGACGCTTTCGATATTGGAGCCGACGGCTACGCCAGCGCGACGCCGATCAGAAACGCCTCCTTCGGACTTCGTCCATTCAGTTTAGCGCCACGCGATGACGGCAAATTGGTCGTGGTCGAATCCTTCAACGCGGCGCCCAATTTATCGGCCGTGTCTTCATACCAATTAAATCCTGACGCTACGATCACGCCCATTAGCGGTTCAGTTCCAAACGGACAGACGGACGTGTGTTGGGTGGTGATCACCAACGACGGGCGCTACGCCTTTACCGCGAACTTTGGCAGCGGGACGATCTCGAGCTATAGCCTGAGTCCCACCGGTGCGCTGACTCTGATCAGTGGCAACGCCGCTTTTCTGGGCGATATGAGCCAGCCAGTGGATTTGAGTCTCAGCGCGGATGGCCGCTTTCTTTATTTACTGCTCAGAGGGACAGGCGGCGTCGCTGCATTCCGTATCGGCGACGGCGGTAGCCTGACATCTTTGGGCGTCATCGTCGGCGGCCTGCCGGTCGCGGATGGGGCTTCAGGACTCGCAGCTTATTAGGCAGACCGTGACTGGTGACAGGGTGCTGTTGTCGTTCCCGCACGAGCGGACCGGGCGTCATTAACATCTCTGGATTCCCTCTTGCGCGGGAATGACAATGTCTTAAGTATTTCGCACAAACGCTGTTGCAGCCCGCTGGCCAATTCAGGAAGGCAGTGCGATGGGAGAAATGAGTGCGTAAGTTGCTGTCCGCCGGTTTGGCCGCGCTGATGATTGTCGTCGGCGCGGCCGGCTGCGCGACAAGCGGCGGCGGTTCGGCTTCTGCGAACCGCGGTTGTCAATCCGATGGTTGCTGATTCGCACGCAACAGTCTGTTGAAGCCGGTCAGGTGGGCGTTGCGCGCCGGTTTCAAGTGCGCGTTGCGGAGGTCTTCACCCAATGCGGCGCGCGCAATGTCAGCGCAGTGTGTCACTACCTCTTGCTATCCGACCTGACAGAAGACATCTTGCGCGCTGGCATGGTCGCCATCTTGCTGTCGTCAAGGGCTTGGTCGAAGCGCACAATAACCCGTCGGCGCTGAAAGTTCGGGAAGCGAAAACACGAACCTTCGTTCCGCGTTCCCGCGTAATCCGTGCCGGCTGCAGTGCCAACATTCTTCGTCATCGCTCAACCAGCCTAAGGAGCAGCGCAATGCCTACCCATGAACATTTCCAGCAGTTCAAATCCACGCGGCTTCCCGGGCATGACAAGGTCGGCGCCTGCCTGACCTGTAGTTACTGGCAAGTCGAAGAACCTCGCCGCGAAGCGTTGATCACGCGCCTCGCGCTTTGCGTCCAGCCCGATCTCAAGCCTTTACGCGCTCATCGTCAGCGGCGCCAGCGCTTGCAACAAGTGGAAAGAGAAAACGCCGATCGACCTGAAGCGAAGGCTTACGCCAAACAGGGCGAAAAAAGTTGACAGCAAATCTTCAGCTTCCGATTGTCACTTCAGCAAAACCGTCCGACTCTCAGATCGAAAAAAAGGAGTAGCGCAATGGCAACGACAAGCATCGCATATGGTACGAATGAATCCGGCCTGCAACGTGCCGGCGAAATGGTATTCCGTTATGGACTGGTCGTGGTTTTCCTCTGGATCGGGCTATTGAAGTTCACCGAATACGAAGCCAAAAACATCGAGCCCTTCGTCTCGAATAGCCCGATCTGGGCGTGGGCTTATGGGTCCTTAGGCCTGCGCATGCTTTCCAACATCATCGGCGTTATCGAGATTTCGATCGGCGTGCTCATTGCCATGCGGCCGTTTGCGCCGATGGCTTCCGCGGTCGGCGCTTTCGGTTCCATCATCACCTACCTCATCACCCTGAGTTTCATGCTGACGACACCGGGCGTCTGGGAGCCGGGTTATGGGTTTCCGTTCCCGTCCGCGCTCCCCGGCCAGTTTCTGGCGAAAGACCTGGTGCTGCTCGGCGTCTCGATCTGGCTCGCCGGCGAAGCGCTGCAAGCAGCGCGCTTGCGCAACCCCTGACCGGGTTAATGGACAAGCCCAGCCGCTATGACGTCATCATCATCGGCAGCGGCGCCGGTGGCGCGACGACGGCATGGCGGCTGGCAGCCACGGGGAAACGCGTATTGGTGCTGGAGCGCGGCGACTATCTGCCGCGTGAAGCCGAAAATTGGAGTTCGGACGCTGTTTTCGTCCGCAATCGCTACAAGGCTAGCGAAAAATGGCTGGACCGCCGCGGACGCGCATTCATGCCGGCGACCCATTACTGCGTCGGCGGCAATACCAAGGTGTACGGCGCGGCGCTGTTTCGGCTGCGCGAACGCGACTTCCGCGAGACGCAGCACAAGGATGGTTTGTCGCCGGCGTGGCCGATAGGCTATGCCGATCTGGCGCCGTACTACCTCGCCGCCGAGCGCCTGTATCAGGTCCACGGCCAGCGCGGCAGCGATCCGACGGAGCCGCCGTGCGATTCCGAATACGACCATCCACCGATCGCGCATGAGCCGGTTATCGCGGAACTTTTCGAAAACCTCAAGCGCGCGGGTAAGCAGCCTTTTCCGCTGCCGCTCGCATTGCGGCTCGATGAATCCCGGCCGCAAACGAGTCCATGCATCAAATGCGCTACCTGCGACGGCTTTCCGTGCCTGCTGCACGCCAAAGCCGATGCCGAAGTGATTTGCATGCGACCGGCGCTCGACAGCGGCAACGTCACGCTGCGCACCGGCCGCTTTGTCGAACGCCTCGAAACCAGCGCATCGGGACGAGAGGTGACCGCGGTTCATGCGCGCGCCGGCGCCGAGCTGGAAACGTATACGGCTGACATCGTGGTCGTCGCCGGGGGCGCCATCAATTCGGCCGCCCTGCTGCTGCGCTCGGCCAACGCGCGCCATCCGCACGGCCTTGCCAACGCATCCGGCGTCGTCGGCAGGCACTACATGTGTCATGTGAATTGCGCCGTGGTCGCGCTGATGCGGCAGGCGAATCCGACGCGCTTCCAGAAAACGTTCGGCCTGAATGATTTCTACAATGCAAATGGCGCGAGCAACCCGCCGCTTGGCCACATTCAAATGCTGGGCAAGCTCGATGGCAGCCAGCTCACGCCGCAAACGCCTTTTCCGGTTCCGCGTCGCCTGCTCGATACGTTCGCCCATCACACCATCGACTTCTGGCTGATCAGCGAAGACCTGCCAGATCCCGGCAACCGCGTAACGTTAGATGCGAAGGGAACGATACAACTCAGCTATCGACCCAACAATCTCGCCGCGCATGGCGAATTGCGGCGGCGCTTTCAGCAGACGCTGAATGACGCGAGCCACGCGATGGCGGTCTTGCCGGAACGCGCTTATCTCGGCCAGCGCATTCCGCTATCCGGCGTCGCGCATCAGTGCGGAACGGTACGCTTCGGCCGTGATCCCGCAAGCTCAGCGCTCGATCTGAATTGCCGCGCGCACGATGCGGACAATCTCTATGTCGTCGATAGCGCTTTCTTTCCATCCAGCGGCGCGGTCAATCCGACGCTGACCATCGTCGCCAACGCGCTGCGCGTCGGCGATGTCATCGCCGAGCGTCTCGCTTGATCGCGCAAATCAGCGCGCCGCGCCTGACGGGCGTGCGCCTCAGCGTCGCCAATCTCGAGAGGTCGCTGGATTTTTACACGGATCTGCTCGGCTTCGAGCATCTGGTCGATACGCACGATGAAATCGAACTGCGGCTTGGCGAAATGACGCTCGCATTACGGCAAGCGGCACCGAAAACTTTGCGCGGGATGCCGGCCGACAGCCGCGCCAACGACGCTGGTTACGCCACATCGCGATCGTGGTGCGCGACTTAGGGGCGGCCTTCGCGCGTTTGAAAAACGCACCACGAACCGTTGATCTCGTTCGGGCCGCAAACCCTGCCCGCCTGGAATCCCGCGGCGGCCGGAATCCAGGCGCTCTATTTCCGCGATCCCGACGGTCATCCGCTCGAATTGATCCATTTTCCCGCGGGCAAAGGCAACAAGTGTGGCGCGAATCGAAACGCGAGCTTTTCTCGGCATCGATCACAGCGCCATAGTTGTCGCCGATACTGAAGCGAGCCTCGCGTTGTATCGCGACAAGCTTGGCCTCGCCGTCGTCGGCGAAGCGCACAACTACGGCGCCGAACAGGAAGCATTGACCGGCGTGCCCGGCGCTTCTATGCGTGTTACGTCGCTGGCCGGAAACGGCGCGTTCGGGCTCGAGTTACTCGAGTATCTTGCGCCCGGCATCGGCCGGCCAATGCCCGCCGACACGAACGCAAACGATATGTGGTGGGCCGAAACGCTCATCGAGTTCCATCAACCGGCAGGAAAGCGGCGAGCTATGTGTCGATCGATGCGCGACCTCGACGGCCATTCACTGGAGATAAGAGGAGAAATCATATGAGTGCGTTGCTCGGGCCGATGGCAATGCTGTTGGGAATGGTTCTGACGACCCAGATTGCAAGCAACAAGCTGCTGGGCGAGAGCCTCGACAATCTTTATATCCCGGCGGCGGTCAACATGCTGGTCGGCATATTTTGCACCAGCATTCTGACTTGGGCTGTCACCAAAGACTGGCCGAGCCAGGCGATGGTGCAGGCAGCGCCATGGTGGACCTGGCTCGCCGGCGGCATGCTCGGCACGATTTATCTGACCGGTAACATCTTGCTCGCGCCGAAACTGGGCGCCGCGGCGCTCGTCGGTTTTGTCGTCGCCGGCCAGTTGATCTGGGCGGTCGCGCTCGATCATTTCGGCTGGATCGGTTTTGAACAACATACCGCGGGTTTCGCGCGCCTGGCCGGCTGCGGCCTGATGCTGGCCGGGCTGTTTTTGATTGCGAAATTTTAAGAGCTTGTCGGTAAATAAGGAGAACACGATGGATTTGTTCTTGCAAAAAAAGTAGTCGTCATTACCGGCGCCGACGGCGGCATCGGCAAAGCGATCGCGCAGGCGTTCGTGGCGGAAGGCGCTTTCATAGCCACCATCGGTCATGAGCGTGATCGCATAGAGAAAACGGCCCGCAAACTCGCGGGCGATACTGGAACCGTCGAACCGTTCGCAGCCGATCTGACGGACACGAGTTCGGTCGATGTAATGGCCAAGGCAGTTCTGCGTCGCTTCGGTACGGTACACGTGCTGGTCAACGCCGCCGGCGGTGTCGCGAAGTTCGCCGCGTTCGACGAACTCAGCGATGAAGACTGGAACAAGGATATCGAGCTGAATCTGATGTCCGCGGTGCGCGCGATGCGCGCTTTTCTGCCCGCGATGCGCGAACAGAAATGGGGGCGCGTCATCAGCGTAGCCTCGGAATCGGGCGTGCAGCCCGATGCCGACATCCCGAATTACAACGCAGCCAAGGCAGCATTGATCGCTTTCGGGAAAAGCATTTCCAAGGCTTACGCGAAAGATGGCGTGCTGGTCAATTCGGTTTCTCCGGCTTTCATCAGGACGCCGCTGGTCGAGCGCATGCTGCAGGAACGCGCCGACGAAAAAGGCATGAGCTTCGATGAGGCGCTCGAAGATTTTCTCAAAACCGAAAGGCCGCATATCGAGTTGCACCGTCCGGGCAAGCCCAGTGAAGTAGCCGCGGCAGTCGTCTTTCTGCGTCCGAACAAGCGAGTTTCATCC
>JACDAM010000008.1 GCA_013695435.1 Burkholderiales bacterium
CTTGATGTCGAGCGGTGATAGCGGCCGGATCTCGTCCAGCGTGTACTGCAGATTGCAGAGCGCGCCGTGATTGGCGTGGACGAACGCCAGCGTTTCGGCATCGAAGACGCAAATCTCGTTTGACGAACGATCGAGGACCTCGCCAAAGCGCATGGAGCTTGCCAGGGCGGGTGGGAGTAGTCGTGTTATGGCGCTGAAGAATATGGACAATCTGAGCCCTCGGAACCATCCGCGCTGCGGCTTCCACCGAGAAGCGTTTACGGGGCGGGATACTCAGTATAAACGCAAGCTTCAACCGCGCCTATCGTGGTTTCCGGCGCTGGTCCGGATACAAGGGCTGGCGCCTTATCCGGCGCAACCGGCGCGGACTTGATGGGGGTGCGTTGTCCGGAAGGCGCGGCAGGGAGCGATCTGCCCGCCGCGCGCAGTACGTCCCGTATGGCATTTTCGTCGATTGCGGCGGCGCGCTCGAAGCCTGTGCACAGTGCGCCACGGAAACCCAGATAATCGGGCGCCAGCGGCAACAGGAACGGGATGTCGGCGAGCCGCAGTTTCCCCGCCAGACCGGTAAACATGTTGCGCGCGCGAGCCTTGGCGACGAATTCGCCGAGCGCCGATTCGCTCACATGACTACGCAAACCTCCGCCCGATTTGTCGGCGGTGTCGAGCATGACGCCGGCAAAGCCGCTGGCTGCGGCAGTATCGACCAGGTCACTATCGAAATCGCGATCGGCGAACAACACCGCTACGAGTTGCCTGTGCCGCGCCAAAGGCCGCAGCGCGTCCAGGCAACTGCGCGCATCGCCGTCATCGAACAGGCCGATCTTGATGAAATCGACGCCGGCCGCGGCAGTGCGCTCGATGGCTGCGCCAATCAGCGCGGCTTGCATCGGCAAATCGCCGATCGTCGCGCTGACCGGACGGCGCCCGCCGATCATGCGGACGATCGCGGCGATGTCCGCAACCGGCAGTGCGCCGAGCGCGCCCGCGGCGGGATTTTTGAGATCGACGATATCGACGCCGGCGGCCAGAGCCGTTTTCGCCTCTGCGATCGACAGCACGCTGGCGAGTACCCTGGCGAATTCACAGGTCGGGGCCAAAACCTTCACACCAGTTGCCCGGCATCGGGATGCTGGGCGCGATGGGCATCCCGTTTTTCCATCAGCCAGCCCCACGCTTCGCGTTCCGCATCGCCGGCTGTCTTGTCCATGGCGACGCGCAGGTAATTTATTTCCGATTCGATTTTCTCCGGCGGCAGCATGGTCAAACGGCTGATCAGGATCGCCGCTTCGATCACCGCCGCCTGTGCCCGATTGAAACCCTGAAACGGTGCATGGTTCGCGCTGTGCACGGCGCGGCAGATGAGGCGCGGTCGCAGTTCGTCGGCCTCGACCGATTCCAGCCGGACTTCGATATGCGCGAGAGCACCGGTAAGTCGCACACCCTCGATTCGCTCGGCAGCCTGGATCGGCCACTCGTAACGGCCGGTCAGACAGCCGGCAAATACTCGAACGTCATCGGTGGTGTTGATGACCGCGGATTTGGCGGCTTCGACGTTGGACAGTGTTGTCGACGGGCGAAACGGCGCGATGATGTAAAGCTCGCCTCGACGATGGATGCCGATCGGCGCGATATGCGGTTTACCGTCAGGATTGACAGTCGTGACTATGGTTTCGAAGATCATGCGTGACTGCTGCCGGCCAGACAACGTCGTGGCGAAAGGCGATTTTACCCGCGCTTCCGCAGAGCGCATAGCGGACGCCCGTCGCAGCTTGCTGCCACGGAGGTGCAGTTCAGGCCTTGCCGGCTCAGCGTTTCCGCTTGCCGACTTCGAGAGTGACGCCGGGCGCGGACTGCTGATCCAGATCCTCGGCTTTGGCTTTCGCGGCGGCGCCCCAGTCAAGTTCCTGATCCTGGTAATAGCGTTTGCCGAGCTGGTGCGCGATTTGCGCGCGCGCCAGTTCAACGCCCATGTAAAAAGCATGGGCCGCATCCTGTTCCAGCTTCAGGTGCGGGAACAGGCGGAATGGATCCACATCGCAATGCAGACCGTCGCGGTTGTAGACGTGGATGCCGGCCTCGGAAACCTGGACGCGAAAACTCGGGTCCTTGATCGCGGCAGCGATTTCAGCGATTTCCGCGGGCGTATCGGGGAACGGTTTGCGCGCGTGCAGCGCCAGGAGATCGTTTGAGAAACTGCGCGGCAGGCTGTCGGCGTCGCGTGCCGCGAACATCATGCGTCGCGCGGCATCGGTTTCGCGCACCACGCTGCGTGCGTGCGGGCTGACTTCGGTCGTCAGCACGGCGCTGATGCGCAGCTCGGAAATAATTCCCATCAAGAGCGCGTTGATGCCGGTGGTATCGGCGTCGGTCAACTCGGTCAGGTTGCCGACGCCCATCATGATCGGCGCGCCCGGAAAACGCCTGCGCAATTCGGCGTAACGGATGATCGAATCGGTGAAGCCGAAATGAATCGGATCGAGAATCGCGTCGGCAAAATAAATGCAGCCGCGCTGTTCCATATGGTCGATGGCGCGCGCCAGCGATTCGACGTCGTGCGGCTGCGACGGAATCAGCACCGGAACCGAGGCGACTTCGTCGGCGATCCACAACGTATCTTCCTTCAGGCTCAGCAGATAGTCAGCGCCGGCGCGGCCGCCGCGGAGCAATTCCTGCGGATCGATCGAATCGACGCTGACGCGGTGGCCGGCTTCGTGCAGGGCGCCTAGCGCGTCTTCGAGATGCGGAAAAGGCGTGTCGGGCAGGCAACCGAGATCGATGACATCGGCGCCGTCGGCGCGGTATCTTGCGGCGCGCTGAAGGATCGCGGCGATGTCGATATCCGGCGTATCGACGATTTCGGCGAAGATCAGCACATCGTGCCGCGACAGATCGACGGGCGAGCCTGCATGCCCGAAAAATTCGGGAAGATCCTTCAATTCCTCCGGGCCGCGCACGACCGGAACGCCGTAGCGCGCCGCAAGCTGGTCGAGATCGCCACGGCAGCGCCCGGGTATGACAATGCGATCGGCATTTGCCACATCGGACACGCGGCGCGCGATCAGGTCGGCCGTCATCAGCCCGGCAACGTTGATGCCGATCTGCTGCACCGTGTAGCTGAATTCTGTCGGCTGCATGCCTGCCAATACCTTGTGCAGGCTTTTTTCGGCAAGCCTGCCGGTCAGGAACAGGATGTGGGGCAAGGGGTTAAGGGCCGGGAATCGGCGATCGGTTAAAGGCGGGAATCGGGTATCGGGAATCGAAGATCGGAAAATGAATCGGGAAGAGGCGGACAAGACATCAGAAAATCAGGTCTATCGTTTCTGGTTGATTGCGGTGTCAGGCCAGGGGTGGATTCTTGGCCATGCGAGGCAGCGCCTCGTTCATTTGAACCCAGGGCTGCGCTGAGTCGCACCATATGTTGACTTGAGGCTGAAGCCAGGAAGTGTCGTCCAAAGTGCCGGCCTTGAGCCATCCATCGTTGGCGTGGCCGCGACCTCGGAGAATATGGGAGATCCGCACTTTGAGCAAAAGCTCCGCAGCACCGGGAGGCCGCTGTCACCTTGAGTCTCGAACGTTACAGGTTGTGCTCCTTCCATCGTGAGTGCGCCTTTTGGAATAGCGACGAGCACCGAGAACGCTATGCCTGTTTGGAGTTGGCAGTTCCTGCAGTGGCAAATCGCAGTCATGAGTGGATCTGCGTCCGATGTGTACCGAACCGCGCCGCAAAGGCAACCACCTTGAATCTTGTTCATCTTTACCTCCGTGGAGTGGATACGGTCAATGCAGCTTGTTGGGGTCCTTCACATTCAGCCGTTGCATTTTCCGGTAAAGCGTATTGCGGCTGATTTTCAACTGGCGGGCGACATTCGTGATGTTCCAGTGCTGGCCTTCCAGTTCGCGGAGCAAAGCTTCACGCTCCGCGCTTTCCAGCGGATTCAGCGGCGGCTTGTCGAGCGGGCAGTCGGCGTGGTTCGGCGCTTGCCCGGCGCGGATGATATCGGGCAGATCGCGGACCCTGATCGTGCTGTCCTCGCGCAAAGCGACCATGGTGCGCAGCACGTTGCGCAACTGGCGCATATTGCCAGGCCAGCGATAGTGTTCAAGCAGGTTCAGCGCATCGCTGTCTATCGATAGCGGCGGCTCGACCGCGGCGGTGCCGGCGTGTTCGTCTGCCAGCATTTGCAGGATCAACGCGCGCCGGTCGGCGCGGCGCCGCAGCGGCGGCAGCAGCAGGCTCAAGCCTTGCAGACGATAGTAAAGATCTTCGCGGAAATCGCCGCACGCGATTTTCTCGAGCAGATTGCAATGCGTCGCGCTGATCAGCTTGATATCGACCTTGACCGCAAGCTCGCCGCCAAGCGGCAGGATCTCGCGCTCTTCGAGCACGCGCAACAGGCGTGCCTGCAAAGGCACGGGCATGTCGCCGATTTCGTCGAGAAATAAAGTGCCGCCATTGGCCTGGAAAATCTTGCCGCGACGGCCGTCGCGCGCGGCGCCGGTGAACGCGCCGGCCTTGTAGCCGAACAGCTCGGATTCGATCAGGGTTTCCGGGATCGATGCGCAGTTGATTGCGACAAACGCTTTGTCGGCGCGATCGCCGGATGCGTGCAGCGCTTTCGCGAACAACTCCTTGCCGGTGCCGGTTTCACCGTACAACAGGATCGCCACGTCGCGATCAAGAATCAGCCTGGCGCGGCGCACGTTTTCGGCCATCGCCGCATCGCCCAGGTGAAGATTGTCGAGCGGTGTACGCGCGCCATCGGCAGCAAAATCCGCATTTCGTGGCAGTTGCGGCGGCGGGCGCAGCGTTGCCCGGATCGCGCCATGAGGCGTTTCCGGATGGCGCGCCACCGCAAAGAATCGTCCACCGCGACGCGCTTCGAAAATCGGCACTGGCTGGAAGGAATTGCGGCTGCTGCGGTCCAGCAGCAACGACAGCGGCGTGTTGAACAACTCGCTAATTTCGCGTCCGCGGATTTCAGCCGGCGTGCGATAGCCGAGCTGGAACAACGCGCTGCGGTTTGCCGCCAGCACATGACCGGCGGCGGTCAGCGCGATCGCGCCTTCGCCCAAGGTGCCGACGAATTCGGGGCGGCTGTGGAAGCGCAGAGTGTGATCGCGGCTGAAGCGGCCCAGGAACGCGCGGTTTTCGATCATTTGCGCGGACATGTTGACCAGCACCAGCGTGTGCTGCTGAGCAAGCAGCGATTCGCCGGAGGCGTCGAGCACAGCGATGAGCTTGCCGTCATGGTCGAAAATCGGCGCGGCCGAACAAGTCAACCCGATATTGCGCGCGAGATAGTGTTCCTTGTGATGAATAACCAGCGGCTGACGTTCGCAAATGCAAGTGCCGATGCCGTTGGTGCCCTGATGCTGTTCGGTCCAGATCGCGCCCGGCATCAGCCCGGTTTTTGCAGCGGCGTGGGTGAAACTCGGATCGCCAAAGTAATTGAGCAGCACGCCATCGGCATTGGACAGCATGATTGCGTAACCCGAGCCGGCCAGTTGCTGATAAAGATTAGCCATTTCGATTTTCGCGGTCGGCATCAGATCGGCGAGGCCGGCCTGGCAACCGGCCAATTCGTCGCGCCCGACGATGATCGGATCGTCGCGATTGGCCGGATCGAGATGGTGCTCGCTATGGCAGCGCCACCACGAGCGCATGATCGAATTATCGGCCACGGCGCCGCCCGGCTTGACGCCGCCGTCCAGCAAGGACTGCACGTATCTGGCGTGATTGCCCGTTAGTTCAGACATGAGAAATGTGGCTGCTGGCGGTTACGGTTGGGCGGCGCGGGCCGAAGTGAGGGCCGGAGCCGGACGTGTTTCAATCCGCGAGTGCGAATCCCGATAGAAAGCTGTCCATACAGCAGTCAGGAGGTATGGCTTCGTTGCCACGGGTACGGCTGGATCGGTATTACATACTTCGGGTATTACGTATTTCGGTTATTATTTTCGCAAGCTGCAACATCTTTTTTGGATATTAACAAAAAATTACCGGTCAGAGCAGTTTCCTATCCGCCAAAGAGAGCTTTCATGAAGAAGATAGTGTTTTTTGTTGCGGCCATGCTGCCGGCATTGGCTTTTGCGCATCAGGGCTATCCGACGGTCGATCGTGTCGAATGGGTCCTTGCCTGCATGCAGCAATCCGATAAAGGCGGTTACGAGCTGGTCCACAAGTGTTCGTGCGCCATCGACAAGATCGCCGCGAAGTTGAAACACGATGACTACATCGAATATTCTACCGCGGCGCGCGGTCAGACCATGCGCGGCGAGCGCGGCAATGAGTTCCGCGATCCGGAAACCGTCAAGGGCGCCGGCGCCAAGTACAAGAAGATACAAGCGGAGGCGAGAGAACAATGCTTTCTAGAATGACATTCATCGGGCGCCGGGCGACTGGCGCGATTGCAGGGTTGATCCTCGTTGCGGCTCAGTTCGGAGCGCCGCTTGCGGCCGCTGCTGCGGATTTGAAGCGCATCGCCGTGCTCGATTTCGGGCTGATCGAAGACATCCCTGAACCAGCCAAATACGAGGAGCAGCAAAAGCGGCTTATGCTGATCACTGACCAGTTGCGGACGGAGCTGGAAAAAAAAGAGTTGTACGACGTGATTGATAACGCGCCTGCGGAGGCGATGATCAAGAATATGAAAGCGAGCGAGAACCTGTATGCCTGCAACGGTTGTGAGCTCGATATCGCCAGGAAACTCGGTGCTGAGCGCGTGCTGACAGCCTGGGTGCAGAAGGTCAGCAACCTGATCCTGAATCTGAACATCGAGGTCAAGGACGTTTCGACCGGGGAGGTAACGCTGAAGAAATCGGTCGATATTCGCGGCAATACCGATCAATCCTGGCAGCGCGGCATCAGCTACATGGTTCGCGACATGGTTGAGAAGAAGCAGGGCGGTCGTTAGCGCAACTTCCCGGAAATCCGAATCCATAAAGCCGGCCGGGACCGGGGCAAACAGCCAGACTGAAGGCCGGCTGACCGCCCGAGACGCTCAAGATAACATTCGCAAAGGGCTGCGCGCAGGCGAAGGTGATCGCGGCAAGCGAATGCGGAAGGCGAAGTCCGCACAAGGCGGGAAGCCGGATAATAAGGTGGGAGCCCGAATAATGCGGGTGATTTCCGATGCGACCGGATACCTCGTGAACTCATCGCGCCGCTGGCGCGGGCAATTGAAATTGCCGACGTCGGGAAGGTTGATTGCAACCTTGATATTATCCGGCGCGCTGCTCGCACTTGCCGGCTGCGCCAGTCTGGCACGGGACGACGTCGCGCAGCGCCGCCTCGCAATACCTGTCGGCGGCCCGCAGCGCGAGTGTCTGGCGTTTTTCGCGCGTCTCGACGACGCCGTCGGCGCGCATGGCGTCCGTGACAGCGATGCTGCCGCGATCACCGGTTTCCCCTATTTGGCCGTCGATCGATTGCTGGCGAGTTACGCGCGCGAGCCTTTGACGGACGCGGCATTCGACGCCTGGGTCGATCACCTGCAGGCGTTGAACGAAACCGGCCGGCGCGCCGAAATCGCGAACCTGCCGGCCGCCGAACGCGAAAAATTGCGGGCGTCGTTGCCGGATGGGCTTCTGTCGCAAGACCCCGCGGATGCGTTACGCGCTTGCGCCGACACCCTGCGGACGACCGACCTTGCGTCGAGCACCGGCCGCGTGGCTTTGCAAACCGCGGTGCACGTGCCCGACGGCTATCGTACCTGGCAGCGCGCGGTCGGCCTTTATCCGTTAACGTCGATCCCGTTCGCGCTCGGCGCGCAGCGTTTGCGGAGCAAAACGCAAGCGACCTTCGATCGCGATCTCGCACAGCTTCCGGTGCTGGGGCATCTGATCCGGTACGCACCCGGCGTGGTGCCGGCACCCTGGTCGGCGCGCGAAATCGCCGCCCAATTCAAGCTCGATCAACCCGGCGACGGTCCGCAATTGCTCGCTGCCTTGCCCGATGCATCGGCGCTCGAAGCCCTGTTTGCGCAGTTCGCGCCGCTGTTCGAAATCGATACCGCCGCCGACGAAGATCGCATCGGCGCACTCGCCTGGCAGGGTGGCGCTTCGCCTGCGGCGGACGTTGCAGATAAGCCAGCCGCGGCAGTCGAGCTCGGCGTCGATATCGGCAAGCCGACGGTCTATCGTTATCTGACGCATACGCGCTTCGGCGGACACTTGCTGCCGCAGCTTAATTACACAATATGGTTTCCGGCGCGCGAGCGCGTGGGTCGCTTCGATCTGCTCGGCGGTCATCTCGACGGCATTACTTTTCGGCTGACCCTGGGCGTTGATGGCACGGTGCTGATCGCTGACGCTGTGCACAACTGCGGCTGCTACCATCTGTTCTTCCCGTCGTCGCGCATCCGCCTCAGACCGCAGCCGGCAACGCTCGAGGAAACCGCCTTTGCACCGCAAACCCTGCCGGCAATGGCGGCCGGCGAACATCTGACGATTCGCATCGCGCACCATACGCATTTCGTCGAGCGCGTGCTTGCGGCTTCGCCCGACGCCGTCGGCCACGATGCCATCCGCTATCTGCAAGCCGATTACGAGGTGCTGCGCACGCTACCGCTGCCCACGGGTGGTTCGAAAAGCGCGTTCGGCGCCGATGGCATCGTGCCCGGTACAGAACGCGGCGAGCGTTATTTCTACTGGCCGATGGGCGTGCCGAATGCCGGCGCGATGCGCGGCCGCGGACATCATGCGACGGCTTTCGTCGGCCGGCGTCACTTCGACGATCCGATACTGTTCGAAACATCTTTTGAATCCGTTCGCTGAATCGCGCCGCGTCCGGCGGCGTCGTTTATCGAGCGCCGCCTTCGCCCCGGTTTAGACGGCCGTATGGAATTTTACGTCTGGTACGCACTGATCGGTGCGCTGCTTATTTTCGCCGTCGTCACGCGTTCGTTCGCGCAGCGCGTGTCGATGAATACGACGATGTTGTATCTGGCCGTCGGCTACGCGCTCGGACCCGCCGGCTGGAGCGTGCTCGCGGTCGATCCGGTCGAGCACTCGTGGTTCATCGAGCGCATGACCGAAATCGTCGTCATCATTTCGCTGTTTTCGGCCGGACTGACGCTGAGCTTACCGCTCCGCGATGCACGCTGGAAAATCCCGTTGAGCCTGGCGTTCGTGTCGATGATGCTGACTGTCGCCGCGATCGCGGCCGTCGGCGTGCTCGCGCTCGATCTGCCACTCGGCGTTTCGATACTGCTGGGCGCGATACTCGCACCGACCGACCCAGTTCTCGCATCGGAAGTGCAGCTCACGAATGCGCGCGACCGCGACCGTCTGCGCTGGGGGCTGACCGGCGAGGCAGGATTGAACGACGGCACTGCATTCCCGTTTGTCATGCTCGGCCTCGGTCTTTTGGGACTGCACGAAGTCGGCGGTTTCGGCTGGCGCTGGCTGGCGGTCGATCTGGTATGGGCGATAGCCGGCGGCCTCGCGATCGGCTGGGGCGCGGGCTACGCGGTCGGGCGCCTCGTGCTGTATTTGCGTTCATATCATCGCGCCGCGGTCGGCTTCGACGAATTTATCGCGCTCGGCCTGATCGCGTTGTCGTACGGCGTCGCGCTGCTGCTGTCAACGTATGGTTTTCTCGCCGTATTCGCCGCTGGTCTGGCGCTGCGGCGGGTCGAGCGGCGCCTGAATAAAGACGACGAGTCGGTCGAGGCCGATGCCGACGATGTTAGGGCAGAAGGCCGGCCGGGAGGCGACGATGCCGCGACGCACCCGGCGACGGCGCCTGCATACATGGCGCGCGAAGTGTTGAACTTCAACCAGCAGACCGAGCATATCGGCGAACTCATCGTCGTCGTGTTCGTCGGAGCGATGCTGTCGGCAGCGTATCTGACAACGTTCACGCTGTGGTTCGTTCCGCTGCTGTTCGTCGTCATTCGGCCGCTGTGCGCATGGCTCGGGCTGCTCGGTTCGCCGACGACGAAGCCGCAGCGCGCGCTGATTGCGTGGTTCGGCATCCGCGGTCTCGGTTCGATTTACTATCTGAGCTACGCTATTCAGCATGGTTTGCCGGCTGAATACGCAGAGCAGCTCTCGTCGGTCGTGCTGACGGTGGTGGCGGCTTCGATCATCGTGCATGGCTTTTCAGTCGCGCCGTTGATGCGCTTTTACTCGGCCACTCCCCGGTGACGTCGTTTAGGGTCTATTCATACATAAATCATGCCCTGCGTTGCCCGTCGCTTGCAGGGAATGACCCTGCCCGCGCGCCGTCCGCCTCGCATCGCGTCCCGCGAGACCCAAGCGCGGGGCATGATTTATGTGACAGGCAGTGGTTCGATT
>JACDAM010000009.1 GCA_013695435.1 Burkholderiales bacterium
TGCCGCGCGGCATGGCGTCGCTTGGATTGATCAGTACGAATTGTGCGCCCTGGCCGCGAATCTTGTTGGCTTCGTTCGCGTAGCAGGAATTGAGGAAGCCGTGACTCTTAGGCGATACGATGTTGAGTGGAAAGCGCCGGCCGAGTTGCGGATTGCTGACAAGCGATTCGCGCGGCGGCACATAACCTGGTAGCGGATCGATCGACTCGCCGCCCTGAAATGCTTCGTACATCTGCCGGAAGGGCGGCGCGACAAAATTGCCATTCGCGGCGCCGCTGGCTTTGAACTCGCACTTTCCGGACGGCGTCGGGAAATTCCCATGTGCGTGCGGTGCGCGTGTGTCGGGCGTGCCGACCTTTAGATGCACATAGCCGTGCGTTTTGAAGTACGCCATGTCGACTCCATCCAGCGCCGGCGATTCCCAATCGAGATAATGCTCGATCATTTCCTGATCGCTGCGCTGGAATTGCGGGTCGTCGAAGCCCATGGTTTTCGCCAGGCGCCGGAAGATTTCGGTATTGGAAACCGCTTCGCCCGGCGGCTCGATCGCGCGCTCGTTGTAGGTCAGATAGAAATGTCCCCACGACAGCACCATATCGTCCATCTCGGCAGCCATCGTTGCCGGCAAAATGATGTCGGCATAAGCCGCGGTGTCGGTGATGAAATGCTCCGCGGCGACTACGAACATATCCTCGCGCATCAGGCCTTCGACGATTTTGTTCGACTCCGGCGCCTGCGAAACCGGATTGGCGTTGTAGACCATGAACGACTTGATCGGCGGATCGAGTTTCAGCTCGCCGGTCAACGCCGCGCCGAGCTGCAGATTGTTGACGACGCGTGTTCCCGATGGAATAAAATCGGCGCGGCAAACGCGATCGAATTTGATCGGGAATTCCCATAGCGGCATTTGCAGCAAGCCACCCCCAACATGGCGCCACGCTCCGGTCAACGCCGGCAGGCAGCAGACCGCGCGTATCGTCTGGCCGCCGCCGAAATGGCGTTCGAGCGCAACGCCTATGCGGATCGCAGCCGGCTGCGTCTGCGCATATTCGCGCGCGAGCGTGTGGATATCGGCGGCCGCTATGCCGGTAATTTTTTCCGCCCATTCCGGCGTGCAAGTCGCCGCGCGCTCCTTCAGTTCTTCGAAGCCGACTGTGTAGTTCGCGACGTAATCCTGATCGATCAGATTTTGTTCGATCAGCGTATTGATCAGCGCCATCGCCAGTGCGCCGTCGGTTCCGGGTTTGGGACGAATATGCCAATCGGCATGGCGCGCGGTCAGCGAATTGTAGGTATCGATCACCACAACCTTTGCACCGCGCGCTTTGGCCTCCTTGACGAAGTGCCAATGATGCAGATTGGTCGAGAGCGTGTTGCACGCCCAGATGATGATGTACCTGGAGTGCACGAAACTTTCCGGATCGACGCCGCCCGTCGGCCCGACCGTCAACAGATACGCGGTCGATGAACCCGAACCGCAAAACGTGCGTTCGCAAACCGTCGCACCCAGCTTGTTGAAAAACGGATCGCCGACATTGAGCCCCTGCACGATGCCCTGATTGCCGAGATAACTGTACGGAAGAATCGCCTGCGGGCCGTACTGGGCGATGATTTCGGTCCAGCGCTTCTTGATTTCCGCCAATGCCTGATCCCAGGTGATGCGCACGAATTGGCGGCTGCCTTTCGGACCCTTGCGTTTCAAGGGATACAGTACGCGCTCGGCATTGTAGTGATGGTCCTGAAAATCCTTGAGCTTCACGCACAGGCCGCCGCGCGTGTACGGGTGATCGGGATTGCCGCGCACATCGAGCAGCCGGCCATCCTTGACGTCGTACAGCATGCCGCAGGTATCCGGGCAATCGTGCGGACAGCCGCCGAAAAAAGTTTTTACGCCGGGTGCCATGGTCAAGTCGTTCATGCGCGCGTCTCCAATGTTTGCTACGAATTGCCGATGGTTGCTTCGAAAATGCCAATGGTTGCTGCGAAGAAATGCCCTTGCCGATGCTCAGCTTATACCCGTCGCACCGCGGGCGGTAAACTAGCAGGCTGTTGAATTTCGACGAACCGGCCGGATCATTGCAATTGATGCGAGAGCAAACGATGCGTTGTTCGGCGAGTCGACGGCTGGTTGTCACCGTCAGGCATGGGTGCAGTGTCGCGCGGCT
>JACDAM010000010.1 GCA_013695435.1 Burkholderiales bacterium
GCACACAACCTCGGTACGGCGCATCAAAAAGCTGTCGTCCGATTCAGTGCTGACCTTGTCCGGATCGATGGGCGCCGTGAAGCTCGGCCACCCGGTACCTGAATCGAACTTCGCATTCGAACCGAACAACTCGTTGCCGCAGCACACGCAGCGATAGGCGCCGGCGTCCTTGCAGTCCGCGTATTTCCCGGTGAATGCGCGCTCAGTCCCTTTTTGGCGCGTGACGCGATACTGCTCTTTCGTCAGCGCCTCTTTCCACTCCTGTTCGGATTTGCGAATCTTTTCCATGGTTACTCCGTATCGGCACGCCCGGCAATCTGCAAGGCAGCGCGTTCGACACGGAATGTCGGAAAATTATCCGCGAGGGCAGAGGACGGCAGAGACTGAATCGACGCCTATGTAATCTCAATTTACCAGCGCCCTGTCGTACTGCGCAATCAGTGTCGTTCGATTCTTGTGCTTTTCTTCGTAGTTTTTTGAGTGCTCGCACGTCCTTCGCTGATAGTGATTCGAGTTCTTCGCCGATTTCGCCGATGGACAACTGGTCGTACTGGTTGATCGGCAAGCCGGCGCCGGTCGATTCTTCATGGCGATCTTTTGCATGTTCTGATTTTGTTTCAACAGACTGCGCCGTTGCTTGTTGACGATTCTGGAAGCGACTTCATCCTCGCGGCGCCTGTAGCGACCCTCGTTTTTGAAATCCCTTTTCAGCTTTTCGTGTTCGCGTTCCCGCCCAGCGCCTGCTCCTCGCGGCATGATAGTTTCTTCCAAAAAAGGCGCGTAATGTCCGTATCCCGTTTGGAAAACGTAAACGCCGGAAGTTCCGCGAATTGCAGGCGCGACCGGGCTGAACGATATTTTCGACGGATGTTCAAGGCCTGTAACTCACAACCGCCCCAAGTCCAGCATTCCGTTTTCGCCCGCCCACGCCTTGGCCAGCAGCCGCTGCGCCGCGCGCATCTGCTGCTCGTTGCCGCTGCGCTTGTGGACTTCGCTCAGGCCATAGAGGGCCCAACCGTTATTCGGCGCTTTGACGAGGCTCGCGCGGAACACTTGCTCGGCGCGTTGCGTTTGGCCGGCCAGCAGCAGGACAGCGCCCAGCGATTGGCGCACCGGGTAGTACCAATACGGCGGTTCCATGTAGGCGAGCTTGTCCTGCACGGCGACGGCGCGCTCGAATTCGCCGATTGCAGCCTTCAGGTCGCCGCGCTTCTGGGCGATGCGCGCCGACACCACGAGGCGGGCGAGTTCCAGCACGTCGGCAGCCGGGACGCCGCCGGCAGTCAGCGCCGAAAAGTCGGATTCGCGGGCAAGACGCGCGATCGCTTCGGCTTCGCCAGCGGCTGCGGCCAGTTCCACTTTCGCCGCATAAGCGACGCCACGCGCATAGTGCCGCATCGCTTGCACGAACGGCGGCGCGCCCGCGGCATCGGGTAGCGCGATCACGGTATCGGGCGAACTGAACTGGGCGTGCGCGAAATACGGCGCTGCCAGAATCGGCTGCAACGGGGGAATATCGTGCGCCGCTCCGACCGGCAGGATGCGGGCGAGCTTCTCGGCGGCCGCAATCGCGGTTTCTCCGTCGCCGGCCATCTGCGCCGAAGCCATCAGCGAATGCACGTTATGCGGATAGTAGGCCAGCGCGTAAATCCCGCTCGGCGCGCCCGGCGCCAGATAGGCTTCGTCGGCAGCTACGGCTGCGCGGTTCGCTTCCAGCGCATCGAGATACTTGCCGATGCGGAAATAAATATGAAACGGCATGTGCACGACGTGGCCTGCGCCCGGCATGAGCCGGCCGAGGCGCCTGGCGTAGGGTTCGCCGCGCTGCGGATTGGTCGATGCTTCCACCACATGAATGTAGTAGTGAATGGCGCCCGGATGATCGGGGTTGGCGCGCAGTACGCGCTCCAGTGTGGCGACGATTTCGGCGGTTCGCCCCTTCGGCTTCGCGCCGGCCGCTTCCCAATAATCCCAGGGCGACAGATCCATCAGCGCCTCGGCATACAGTACGGCAATCTGCTGATCGCGCGGATAGCGGCGCGCGACTTTCCTCATGGCATCGGCATAAGCGGCGTCGAGCGCCGCGCGCTCCGTCTGTTGGTCCTGAGAATTGTGATGAGCGGAATAACGATGGGCGAGGGCGCCGATCAAGGCACGCTCGCGGCGGCTAGCCTGCCCGGCCAGTGCTTGCGCTTTTGCGATGGCATCGGCTGCCGGCGCC
>JACDAM010000011.1 GCA_013695435.1 Burkholderiales bacterium
GCGCACGAGGTTAAGTTCGCCACGCCCTGCGCCGCCCCTGCTTTGCTTCGATACATTTTTGACGCTGAGCTGGTTATTGACGGCGTTAACACCCTGCGTCTGCCCGGCGATTTTCATCACTTTATCCAATTGCGCCATGGTTTCGACTTGTCCGCTCAGGGTTACCACGCCGCGATTGGTGTCGACGTCTATCATCAAACCCTTGATTTCGGCGTCGGCGACCAGAGCGGTTTTTACCTTGCCGGTTATGATTCCGTCATCGACGGCTCGGCCGATACCGCGTTGCTCGTCGCCCTTCGCGCCGGCGTCGAAAGCGACAGAATCCCTGCCCACGGTCAGATTATTGCTCACTGATTCAACACCCTCCACCCCAGCCGCCAGCCGCTCCGCTTGATTGATTTGCGCCGCCTCGTCTACCGCCCCTTTCAGGGTAACGACGCCGTTTTTCGTATCGACATCGATCGGCAGCCCATCGACGCGCTTGTCCGTCAGCAGCGCGGTTTTAACCCGCGCTGTGATCATTGCATCGCTTGCGAATTCACGCGCATCCTGCTGCGACTCGGCGCGCGAGCCGGCATCGGCGCTTACCGAAGCGGACATGGGTACGAAAAAGCAGCTTGCCGCGATTGCGGCCGCTACCTGGAATCTTTTCGAGGACATTTCTCCCTCCTGGTTTGTGGACGCCGTTTGCAATTTTTGCGAGCAATCAATGTGCCACTATTTCATCCCGCTCTTGCTGCAAGGGTATGCGCCAAGCGCGTTGCGCCCGTCGGCTCGAGTGTTTCCGATGCGGCTTGAAATTCACGGAAAAAATTACATGCAGATGTAAGAATTACAGTGGCATAACTATTCGGGACGGGGAATCGTAGGACGCAAAGGCTGATATTCGTCGCGCCGGTACCAATGATAATAAGCCCCGCGAGTATTGCGCGCGACGAGCATCGAGTGCCATCATCGTTTCACAGGAGGATGCTGGTGTGCTTGACTGGATAAGAAGGCTGAGCGGCGCGGATGACACGGCGCCCATTGACCTTAAACAAACGAGGAAATTCATCGCGGAGCTGCCGGCGGGGAATTCCTTCAAATGTCTGGAGGAGCTCGGCTACGCGCTGGAGTCGTTGCGCAACTCGGACGAAGTGGAGCCGGCCACGAACTTTGAGATCATCGATCTGATCGATCATACCGCGAAGACGCATTACGCCAGGCTGAGTCAGGAATACCTCGCTTCGCGTTTGCACAAGTATCAGGAAAATCTGCTGTGGACCACCATCTTCCAGTTCTGCAAGCAACTGAGCAGCGCTTATCTCGATTGCATCGAAGCGTTTAACACAGTGGCGAAGCATAAAGCCGGGCTCGCAAGCCGTTTACCCGTGATTGCCACACGGACGACGGCCGCGCTGGCTATGCAGCTCAAGTGGGGCTTGCTGCGCTACGGCCCGGTCGACGAGCAGATATGGGCTGATCTCGGCAAGGTCTACGCATTTGCCGAAGCGCGCGCCATTCATCGAACCGAGAACGCGATGTATCCGGCGCTTTACGGGGCTTCGTCGGTCTGCCGCGAGTTTCTGAAAGCCCTGATGCTCGCCGTCTCATCCACGGACAAACTCCTGCCGATTCAACTCGAGATCGCAGAGCGCATCGTCAGCCATTTTTCCGGCTGGTTCACAATCGAGTTAAGTCCAAGCCCTGCCACACCCTATTACTTCGATCTGAACGGCAGTGCGCCGCCTGCACGTCGCTTGCAAGACGCCGATCTTGGCGGCAATCTGCGCTTTTTTGGCCCGGGAAAGAGTTCCCGGGAACTCGACAATTTAATTCATTCGATCAAGATCGGGCCAACGCCGGACGAGTTGAATCTTGGCCCGGCCTACACGCAGCGCGCCGTGATCGAGGTGCTTCGCCATTTCGCCCAGTTCTGGGCCGCGAAGCCGCCAGCGCGCAAAGCGGAACGACGCAATTCGATGAACCGGCTTGCCGTGCTGCATGGTTACGAGCAAATCTTCAGTACGCTGTGCAGGCGCGGTGAAGATAGCGCCGAACCAGACGGCGCCGAAAGCTGGATCGCGCAAAACATCAGTGCGGGAGGCTATGGCGCGGTCATCGAAAACGTCAAAGGCGACTGGCTCCGCGTAGGCGGCCTGGTTGGCATCAAAACCGAAGCGGAGCGCGAATGGAGCATCGGCATCATCCGCCGGCTGAGCCGCGATTCACAGCACCAGCGCCATGTCGGAATCGAGGTTTTGGCGCGCTCGGTGCAGCCCGCGCGACTATTCGAAATTCAGGCCGCTACCGAAAGCGCGCTGACCATCGATAGTCAGAACGACAGCAAAAAGGATCCTGAATTGCACTGCATGTTGCTGTCATTCGAGCCGGCCGACAGCGGCGAAGTCACCCTTCTGCTGCAGCCGGGCTGCTTCAATGCTGAACAAAGCTTCGAGCTGCGTGTGCGCGGACAAAGCTTTTTGCTCGCACCGGAAAAGCTGATTGAGGAAGGCGAGGAATACGATCTCGGCGAGTTCCGGCTCATCCAGCGATTGGCCTAGCCGCCTTTCAGCACACGGCCGAGCCAGGCGTCGATATCCGCGATTTCTTCGTTGTTTACAGAATGCGGCATCGGATATTCGTGCCATTCGACCGCATAGCAGTGCTCCTGCAAAATCCCGCAAGAGTCCGTCGCGATTGACAGCGGAATAACATTGTCATAAGTACCGTGCGCCATGAAGATGGGCAAGCCATGATTTTCGCGGTGTCGTTCAGTGGCCAGGGTTTGCCCGAGCGGCAGGTAGGTCGAAAGCGCCAGAATGCCGGCCAGGCGCTGCGTAGAACGCAGGCCGGCTTGCAGGGCGATCGCGCCGCCCTGTGAAAAGCCCGCCAATACGATCTTGCCTGGTGATATGCCGCGCTCGATTTCGTGTTCGATCAATTGATCGATCATGCCCTGTGATTTCCGTATACCGGCTTCGTCTTCGCGCCGCGCCATGTTCTGGTCGCTGATGTCATACCAGGCGCGCATCACGGAGCCGCCATTGATCGTCACTGGCTGCATCGGCGCGTGCGGAAAAACGAAACGGGTAGGGAGTGGCAAATGAAGCTGACGGGCGATCGGCGCGAAATCATTGCCATCGGCGCCTAGCCCATGCAGCCAGATCACGCTCGCCCGCGGATTTGGTCCGGTCTCGATTTCAATCGCGGCTGCATTCATTTCTTGTCCCGGAGCGCTGTTTTGGGGCGAAAAGCCTTGACGATTTCTTCATGTGTTTCGATGTACGGCCCACCGATCAGATCGATGCAATAAGGGACTGCGGCGAACACGCCGTCGAGCGTTTCCTTGATCGCCTTCGGCTGGCCCGGCAGGTTCAGTATCAGCGTTTTGCCGCGAACGGCGCCGACCTGACGCGACAGGATGGCAGTCGGAACGTATTTCAGGCTGACTGCGCGCATCTGCTCGCCGAAGCCGGGCAATTCGCGGTCAGCCACCGCCAATGTCGCTTCCGGCGTCACATCGCGCGGCGCCGGGCCGGTGCCTCCTGTCGTTAATACGAGGTGGCAACCGGCCTGATCGGCCAGCTCGCGAAGCGTCGCCTCGATGATCGCGCGTTCGTCCGGGATGATTCGCGTTACCGCGTTCCAGCGGCTCGCCAGCGCGAGCTGCAACCAGGCCGTCAGTGCCGGAATGCCTTGATCCTGGTAGACGCCTTGCGATGCGCGGTCGCTGATCGTCACTAGGCCGATGACTATCTCTTGTTCGTCCATAACCGTGGTGCGGGAAATCCGGCATCGTAACGCGGCGTGCCGGGCGCCGCAAAGCAACCGGAATTGCGGCTTGCCCAGTCACCCGCCGCTACCTATACTGAAACCGGACATTCGCGAGGAGCGGCTATGGCATCACATGCAACTGAAGCGATACGCACGCTCGCGCTGGTCGGTCACGGCGGCAGCGGCAAAACGAGCCTGGCTGAGGCGCTGCTTTTCAAAGCCGGCGCGATCAACGCGCTGGGCAGCCTCGAGCGCGGCACGACGGTATGCGACTACGATCCGCTCGAACGCGCGCATCAGCATTCGCTGAACGCCGCAATCGTCAATTTCAATCATGCCGGGGCTCATGTCCACCTGATCGACACACCAGGCTATCCGGATTTCATGGGGCAGGCGATCAGTGCGCTGCCGGCAGTCGAAACCGCGGCGGTTGTCATCAATGCGTCGAACGGCATCGAAATGATCACCAGCCGCATGATGCGGTGGGCGGCGAAACGCCGCTTGTGCAGGATTATAGTCGTCAACAAGATAGACGCCGAAAACGTCGATCTTCCAGGTTTGCTCGAAAAAATTCAGGCGGCGTTCGGCAGGGAATGTTTGCCGATCAATTTGCCGGCCGATACAGGCAGGCGCGTGGTCGACTGTTTTTTCAATCCGGCTGGCGACTCGGATTTTTCCTCGGTTGCAGCCTCGCACAGCGCGCTTGTCGATCAGGTCGTCGAGGTCGACGAAGACCTGATGGCGCTGTATCTCGAACAGGGCGAGATCTCGCCCGAGCAGTTGCACGCGCCATTCGAGGCGGCGCTGCGCGAAGGCCATCTGATTCCCGTTTGCTTCGTTTCAACCCGCAACGGCGCCGGCGTTGGCGAGCTGCTCGATGTGATCGTCAAGCTGCTGCCGAATCCGGCCGAGGGCAATCCGCAATTGTTTCTGAAAGGCGAAGGCACTGACGCGGAAGAAATGTACGCGCAGCCCGATCCGGCTAAACACGTGCTTGCGCATGTGTTCAAGGTCATCATCGATCCCTTCGTGGGCAAGCTCGGTGTGTTTCGCGTGCACCAGGGCACGATCACGCGCGATACTCAACTGTTCATCGGCGATGGCCGCAAACCGTTCAAGGTCGGACATCTTTTCATGCTGCGCGGCAAGGATTATGTCGAAACCGATGTCTGTGTTCCCGGCGATATCGGCGCGATCGCCAAGATCGACGAAATCGAGTTCGACAGCGTGCTGCACGATTCGCACGACGAAGACCACATCCATCTGCGGCCGCTCGATTTCCCCAAGCCCATGCATGGCCTCGCCGTGGAACCGAAACGCCGCGGCGACGAGCAGCGTATATTCGATGTTCTGCACAAGCTGGAAGCCGAAGACCCATGCTTTCGTGTCGAACGCAGCGCCGCCACGCACGAGACCGTGATCCGCGGGCTCGGCGATCTGCACCTGCGCTGTGTGCTCGAAAAAATGGCGCAGCAATATCATGTCGAAGTCGATACGCGTCCACCGCGCATCCCATACCGCGAAACCGTGACGGCGAATACCGAGGGCCACCACCGCCACAAGAAGCAAACCGGCGGGGCAGGGCAGTTTGGCGAAGTTTTTTTGCGCATAGAGCCGCTTGCGCGCGGCGAGGGATTCAGCTTTGTCAACAGCGTGTATGGCGGCGCGATTCCCTCGCAATTCATTCCCGCGGTCGAAAAAGGCGTGCGTCAGGTTCTGGAAGCGGGGCCGGTGGCGGGATATCCGGTGCAGGATGTCAAAGTGACCGTCTACGACGGCAAGCATCATCCGGTCGATTCGAAAGAAGTCGCGTTCGTGGCGGCCGGCAAGAAAGCTTTCCTCGATGCCATGTTGAGGGCGCGGCCTATCGTGCTCGAGCCCATCGTCAACATCGAAGTCATCGCCCCCGATGCCAGCATCGGCGAGATTACCGGCGATTTATCCGCTAAGCGAGGCGTGATTAACGGCACGCAGCCGTTGCGCGGCAACAGCGTCGCGATTACCGCCCAGGTTCCGCTTAGCGAGCTGAGTAATTACCAGTCACGGATCAAAGCCGTGACTGCCGGACAGGGATCGTATTCGCTCGAGCTGAGCCATTACGAGCCGGTGCCGCCGGCCGTGCAGCAACAACTTGCCTCGCAATACAAGGGACTGCGCGAGGAGGATTGAGTCTGAAGCGGCTCTCCGGCGCTGCGCTTCAAATCGAAGGATGCACGTCGAAGCGGCTGTAATAACCGCTGCCTTCGTCAAGCTGCACCGATTCCACCAGCGCGCGATCCGGGCCGGTTCTGGCCCACGCCACTATTTCGCCGAGCGCTTCGCCCGTGCCTTGCACCATCGCTTCGACACTGCCGTCGCGGCGGTTGCGCACCCAGCCTGTGACTTTCAATTCGCGCGCTTTCATCGCCATAGACTCGCGAAAATAAACGCCTTGCACGCGGCCGCGAATGATCAGGCGGCTTACGTTGGCCATGCTTGCGCTCTTTCCTTCCCCTCGGGTCGGAAGGAGAAAATCATTTGACCCGCATGCCGGGTCCGGCGCCGTCATCGGGGCTCAGCAGGTAGATTCCTTCGCCATTTCCGGCTGCCAGCACCATGCCCTCGGATACCCCGAACTTCATCTTGCGCGGCGCGAGATTCGCGACCAGCACCGTCAACCGGCCGACCAGTTGTTCGGGACGATAAGCCGTTTTGATGCCGGCGAAAACGGTACGCTCTTCGGCGCCCAGGTCCAGCGTGAGTTTCAGCAGCTTGTCGGCTTGCTCGATGTGCTCGGCCTTGACGATGCGCGCGATGCGCAAATCGATTTTGGTAAAATCGTCGATGCCTATGGTGGTCGAGTCTACCGCCGGAATCGTTCGAGCGACGGAGGCGGGCGCGACGGAGGTCGATGCCACCTGCATATTTTCCCGGTTCGCATCGAGCAGGGCGGCGATCTGCTTTTGATCGACGCGCGTCATCAGGTGTTGGTAGGGCTTGGTCCGATGCCCGGCGGGAAGATGCTTCCAAGCGTCGTCCCAGCGCAAAATGTCGAGATTCAACAACTGGCAGGCGCGCAACGCGGTTTGCGGCAACACGGGCGCAAGGTACAAGGTCAGATCGCGAAACAGGGCAAGCGCAGTGGAACAGACGGCATGCAGCGATCCTTCTTTGGCGGTTTCTTTGGCAAGCTCCCAGGGTTTGTTTGCGTCGACATACTGGTTTGCCAGATCGGCGAGATGCATGATTTTTCGCAGCGCCTTGCCGAACTCGCGTTTCGCGTAATATCCCGCGACTTCTTCCGGAGCGGCGGCGAACGCATTTTCAATATCGGCGGGAAACTCGGGCGCCGCCAACACGCCGTCGAAGCGCTTCGTCAAAAATCCAGCGCAGCGGCTCGCAATGTTGACGTATTTGCCGACCAGATCGCTGTTCACGCGCGCGACGAAATCATCGAAGTTGAGATCGATGTCTTCCATCGAGCCATTCAGTTTGGCGGCATAGTAATAGCGCAGCCATTCCGGGTTCAGTCCCTGTTTCAGATAGCTTTCCGCGGTGATGAAAGTGCCGCGCGACTTCGACATCTTTTCGCCGTTTACCGTCAGAAAGCCGTGCGCGAAAATCTGCGTCGGCTTGCGGTAGCCCGAGAATTCGAGCATTGCCGGCCAGAACAACGCGTGGAAATACAGGATGTCCTTGCCGATGAAGTGATACAGCTCGGTGCGCGCATCCGCGCGCCAGAATTCGTCGAAGTCCAGATGCAGTCGATCGCATAAATTCCTGAAACTGCCCATGTAGCCGACCGGCGCGTCGACCCAGACGTAGAAAAATTTGCCGGGGGCGCCGGGGATCTCGAAGCCGAAATACGGCGCATCGCGTGAAATGTCCCAGTCGGACAAGCCGGAGGTCAGCCATTCGTCGAGCTTGTTGGCGGCTTCCGGCTGCAAGGTGCCCGCGCGCGTCCACGCCTGCAGAAATTCCCTGCAGCGCGGATCGCTGAGCCTGAAGAAATAATGTTCCGATTCTTTTTTGACTGGTACCGCGCCCGACACCGCGGAATACGGGTTGATCAGATCGGATGGCGTGTACGCCGAGCCGCAGACTTCGCACGAATCGCCGTATTGATCCCGCGCGCCGCACTTCGGGCATTCACCTTTAACAAACCGGTCGGGCAAAAACATGTTCTTCACCGGATCGTAAAGTTGTTCGATTTCGCGCTGGTCGATCAGCCCGTTTCGCTGCAACTCGAGATATATGCTTTCGGAATAGCGGCGGGTTTCGCCCGAGTGGGTAGAGCCGTAGTTGTCGAAAGCGACATGAAAGCCCTGAAAATCGCGCAGATGCTCGCCGTGCACGCGCGCGATCAACTGCTCGGGCGCGATCCCTTCGGCTTCCGCGCGGAGCATGACCGGCGTGCCGTGCGTATCGTCCGCGCATGCGTAATAGCATTCGTGGCCTTGCATTTTCTGGAAGCGGACCCAGATATCGGTCTGAATATATTCGACCAGATGCCCGAGATGGATGCTGCCATTGGCATACGGCAGGGCGGAGGTGACGAGAATTTTGCGCGACATGGGCGGCAGCGGAATAAACTGAAATTGTAGCAAAGCG
The DNA here is from genome assembly GCA_013695435.1 of Burkholderiales bacterium. NCBI lineage: Bacteria > Pseudomonadati > Pseudomonadota > Betaproteobacteria > Burkholderiales > Burkholderiales bacterium. The sequence continues at coordinate 8,347 of JACDAM010000011.1, forward strand.
TGGCGGCGCGGGTATCGGGCAGCGGCGGGTATCGGCGCAGGTATCGGTGTTCGGCCGGCAATTGTTCTAGAATGCGTATCCCAACGATGATTGGAAGCATCATGAATGTTTCGACTGTTTCAGATTCCCAGATTAAAAGCGCGCTGCAGGAAATCAGCGATCCGAATACCGGGCGCGACCTGATGGCGGGGAAAATCGCGCGCAATATCAAAATCGAAGGCGATGACATCGCGCTCGACCTCGTTTTCGGCTACCCGGCGAAAAACGTGATGGACGGCCTGCGCAAACAGGTCATCAGCCGGCTTAAAAAAATCCCGGGCGCCGGCAACGTCAGCGTCAATGCCGGCGTCAAGATTGTTTCGCACAGCGTGCAGCGCGGCGTCAAGCTGATACCGAACGTCAAGAACATCATCGCGGTGGCGTCGGGCAAGGGCGGCGTCGGCAAGTCGACTACGGCAGTCAATCTGGCGCTGGCGCTGGCGGCCGAAGGCGCTTCAGTCGGCGTGCTCGACGCCGATATTTACGGGCCTTCGCAACCGACCATGCTTGGCATTCAGGGCCGTCCCGAGTCGCATGACGGAAAAACTCTGGAGCCGATGGAAGGCCATGGCATACAGGCGATGTCGATCGGTTTTCTGATCGACATCGAAACGCCGATGGTCTGGCGCGGGCCGATGGTCACCCAGGCGCTCGAACAATTGCTGACCGAAACACGCTGGCGCGAAATCGATTATCTGGTCATCGACCTGCCCCCCGGCACCGGCGATATCCAGCTGACGCTCGCGCAAAAAGTGCCGGTCACGGGTGCGGTCATCGTCACCACGCCGCAGGACATAGCACTCCTCGATGCGCGCAAAGGGCTCAAGATGTTCGAGAAGGTCAGTATCCCGATCCTCGGCATCGTCGAAAACATGAGCACCCACATTTGCTCGAACTGCGGCCACGAGGAGCATATTTTCGGTGCCGGCGGCGCGCAACACATGGCGACGGATTACAAGGTCGATTTGCTGGGTTCGCTGCCGCTCGATATCGTCATCCGCGAAAACGGGGATTCGGGGATGCCGACGGTCGTCGCCGATCCCGATGGAAAGATCAGTCACATCTATCGCGCCATCGCGCGCAGGATCGCCCTGAAAATCGCCGATCAGGCGCAGGACAGAACCGCGCTGTTCCCGAAGATCGTCATTCAGAATACGTAAGAAACCCTGTTATCAACTTGTCAATCCCGTTCCCGCTGTCATTCCCGCGCACGCGGGAATCCAGAGTTGTGTAACTCCGGATGATCAAAACCCCTGGATTTCCGCTGCAGCCTGCCCTCGAATGATTTAATCGGGGGCGGGAATGACGGCGAGGGGTTTGTCCGCTACCGTTGGTGCCAACAACAGCTTCCGTACAACGTTTCTGAGCTTCCCAAAAGGGTATTTATGAGCGTCAAATCCGATAAATGGATACGCCGCATGGTTCAGGAATGCGGCATGATCGAACCGTTCGAGCCGGATCAGATCAAGGAAGTCGGCGGTCGGCGGGTGGTTTCTTACGGCACATCGAGCTACGGTTACGATATTCGCTGCTCGGAAGAATTCAAGTTGTTCACCAATTTGAACAGCACGATCGTCGACCCAAAAAAATTCGATCCGCAATCGTTCGTCGATGTGCATGGCGAATTCTGCATTATCCCGCCGAATTCTTTCGCGCTGGCCCGCACCGTCGAGTATTTCCGGATTCCGCGCAATGTGCTGACCATCTGCCTCGGCAAATCGACCTACGCGCGTTGCGGCATCATCGTCAACGTGACGCCGCTCGAACCGGAATGGGAGGGATACGTCACGCTGGAATTTTCCAACACGACGCCGCTGCCCGCCAAGATTTACGCAAACGAGGGCGTCGCCCAGGTGATCTTCATCGAATGCCAGCCCGATGATGTTTGCGAGACGTCTTATCGCGACCGCGGCGGCAAGTATCAGGGGCAGAAAGGCGTGACGTTGCCAAAAATCTAGGCCTCGTTTCCGTCCCGCCGTCGTTCCGGTGCGGGTAAACTCCGTGCCTCGAAAAACAGCCTTTCCTTGGATCGCCTGAACAACTCCTTTTGTTTTTTCGCTCGCCCGTCACGATTGGTTCCGATGCGCCGCGAACTCATTCGCGCACGTCTGTCTAATCGCGTTTCAGCTTTTCTTTCAATCGTTTTTCCAGCGGCAAATATCGCTTGATTCCGGGGGCGTGCAGCCTATAATTCGCTCCTCGGACGTCCTCCGGCGTCCGAGCCAACAGGAGGCATCATGGCCAGTAGAAAGATCTATGAGATGTTCAGCACCGATTTGGTTAACGTCCACATTCCCGTTACGTAGTGCCTTTTTCAGGAGGCTGAGATGCAGATGCGCAATGCTGTTTACAAAGAAATCGAAACCGAAGAGCTGTTCGACACCCACCCCGAAATCAGCCTGGACTTCAGTCACGTCCGGCGCGCCGTCGAAGCAGGCTATAGCAGACCGTTCCTGCTGGTCGACACCGAAATCGTCCGTAGCAAGACCCGCCGCTTCAAGGATGCGATGCCGCGCGTTCACCCGCATTACGCGGTCAAGGCGAATCCGCACCCGCAAGTCCTGCGCGCGCTGATCGAAGAAGGCGCCGGTTTTGAAATCGCGTCGATCGCCGAACTCGATCTGCTGCTCGGTCTCGGCGTTCCGGCCGCTGAAATCTATTACAGCAATCCGATGAAGTCGCGCGAATACGTCGAGTACGCCGCGCGTCACGGCGTCGAATGGTACGTGCTGGACAGTGTCGAAGAATTGCGCAAGATTCACAGCGTCAAGCCCGACGCCAAACTTTATCTGCGCATTGATACGCCGAACATCGGCAGCGATTGGCCGCTGTCGGGCAAATTCGGCGCGCATCCCGAAGAAGTCACCGACATTATCGCGACGGCCGCCGCCCTCGGCGCCGATCTGGCGGGCGTGACGTTCCACGTCGGGTCGCAATGCCGTAATCCGGACAACTGGCGCGTCGGTATCGAAAGCGCCAAACGAGTGTTTGCGCAAATGCGCCTCGCCGGCCTCAAGCCGCGCCTGTTGAACATCGGCGGTGGCTACCCGGTGCGCCACGTCAAGCCGATTCCGTCGATCGAGGCGATTGCCGATGTCGTGAACGAGGCGATCCGCGATCTACCGCCGGAAATGCGCGTCATGGCCGAGCCGGGCCGTTATCTGGTATCGGATGCCGCTTATTTCGTATGCCGCGTCGTCGGCACCGCGACGCGCGCCGGCAAGCGCTGGATGTACTGGGATGCCGGTGTGTTCGGCGGCATCATCGAAACCCAGGAAGGCCTGATTTATGAAATCCGCACCGACCGCAACGGCCGCGAGATTCCGTGGGTGGTGGCAGGGCCGACTTGTGATTCGATGGACGTGCTGATGCGCGATCAGATGCTGCCGGAAGATGTGCAGGAAAACGATTTCATCTATATCCCGAACGCAGGCGCCTACACAAGTTCGTACGCGAGCAACTTCAATGGCTTCCCGTTACCGGAAGTCCGCGTGTTTTGAGTTGGCGACCGTCGTAAAAAGCCGGCTGGTTTTGTCCAGCCGGCTCCTTTATTTGTTTACCGCGATCGTCATTTCTGCGGAAGCGGGAATCTCGCATTCGATAAGCAGATTCCAGCTTCGCTGGAAATAACATCCTTGGCCGAAAAACCTTGAAGGCGCCGCTCGATTACGCTTATCCGGTGGCTATCGGCCGCCGCGTATCCGAGCACCACTCGCTCCACGAGCCTGGATAAAGCCGTGAGCCGCTCAAGCCGGCGATTTCCATGGCGAGCAGGTTATGGCAGGCGGTCACACCCGAGCCGCACTGGTGCACGATCTGGCCCGGCGAGCCCGAACCGAGCATCTCCTGGAATTCCCGCCTGAGGACGTCCGCCGGCTTGAAGCGTCCCTGCTGGTCCAGATTGTTCTTGTAGGAGCGATTGAGAGCGCCGGGGATATGGCCGCCGATCGGATCCAGGGTTTCGTTCTCGCCGGCGAAGCGATCCGCCGCGCGCGCATCGAGCAGGCGCATGGACGCTTGCTGCAGATGGCTATGGACGAAATTGACGTCGACGGCGCCGCTTGCGGCCGATGCGTAAAACTCGCGCGGCGTCAGTTCCGGTGGTTCGGTCGTGGCCGGATATCCGGCCATCGCCCAAGCTTGCCAGCCGCCGTCGAGCACGGCGACCTTGTCGTGGCCGAGCCAGCGCAGCAGCCACCACAAACGCGCGGCGAATATTCCGCCCGACGCGTCGTATGCAACAACCTGCGAGTCGTTCGCCACGCCCTGACTGCCGAGCCACGCCGCCATATCCTTCGGATGAGGAAGCGGATGACGCCCATTCCTGCCGTTTTTCACACCCGCCAGATTCCGGTCGAGGTGAGCAAAACGCGCCCCCGGAATATGGCTTTCGCCATAGCTGCTTTCGCCGGCATCGAAATCGGCCAGATCGTGACGACAATCGAAAATAATCCAGTTGGGATCGGAAAGATGCGTGATGAGTTGTGACGCGGCGATCAGCGTCGAATAAGAACTTTCCACGGTTTGCATCGTCTCGACGGCTTGCCCGGTCAGCCATTCCAGTGCCTGCGCGTCTTCGTCGAACACGCGCAAATCGGCGTGAATGAACAGGCGCGACAGCCATGCCGTCCAGATCATCCATTGCTCGTCGGTAACGATCGCGATCTTGCCGAAATCGTCGGCATGGCTGCGGCTGAAACGGATCTCCTCCCAGGCGACGTCGAGCGTGTAGCCGAGCATATCGCGCAAATCCATCAGCACGTCGACCTTGCCTGCTTCCGGCAACACCGCAAGCATTTCGCGTTCGAACTCGCGGTAATCGTCAAGCGTGAATTCGCCCATGACGGCGACCGAAACCAGTTTGTCTTTGCGTGAAATTGCAATCATAGAAAATTCGTCGAAATCAATCGGTGGCAGCCGGCGCGCGTGGTGCTATCTTTACCGCGACGATGCCGCTCAGAACAATCAGTATAGCGCCGGCCAGACCGAGCGGCGGCAGCATCTCTTGCCAAAGCACGATGCCAAATACTGTCGCGAACAGGACCGTGCTGTAGGCGAGCGCGCCGACAACCAGCGTGTTGCCGGTCCGGTAAGCGCGCGTCATTGCGAGTTGCGCGATAGTCGCGCTGCTGCCAAGACCGAGCAGCAGCAACAGGTCGCCCTGATCGACCGCGTGAAATTCATGGACGAGCATCCAGATGCCGGCGCCGACCGTCGAGATCAGCGTGAAATAGAAAACGATGCGCCATTCCGGTTCGCCCAGTTCACCCAGCTGACGGACGTTAAGATAAGCGATGCCGGCGAGAAAGCCCGAGGCAAGACCGACCAACCCGCCGGTCAGCAGTTCGCGATCGATTGCCGGGCGCAATAGCAGGCCGACGCCCACAAAGCCGACGATGACGGCAACAATCAGCGGCCACTGTGGGCGCTCGCGCATGATGACAATCGTAAACAGCGCAAGGAAAAGTGGCGAGGTGTAGTTCAGCGTCACGGCGCTCGCGAGCGGCAGCAGGCTGATCGCGTAAAAGTACAACATCAACGAAAAGAACCCGGACAAGCCGCGCAGCACGTGCATTTTCCGGTGGGGCGTCGCGGCCGGCAGACCACGCGCCCGCATCAGGCCGACCATCAGTATCAGGCTGATGAACGAGCGGTAGAACACGAGTTCGGCGCTGGAAAAATGCGCCGAGCCGAGCTTGACGAACACGCCCATGACAGCGAACAGCAGCCCGGCGACCAGCATCCACAATGCGCCCATCGACAGATGAAGGGAGGTGAAAAAAGGGCGAGCGCTTCGACCCGCCTTCAAATAGCGGCGGAAACCGGTTAAACGGAGTCGAGGTGCTGTCCGAGCTCGCGTTGCAGGAATTCGTGAAAATGCTGTAAGCCATCTTCCATCGGCGACTGGTACGGCCCGGCTTCCGAGCGGCCCTGCTCATACAGCGCGCGCCTGCCCTCGGTCATGAGCTGGCAGATTTCGTCGTCCTCGCGCGCGGTTTCGTCATAAGCGACGCGTTCGGCTTCGACATAATCGCGCTCGAATAGCGCGATCTCTTCCGGGAAATAGAATTCGACGATATTCGTACAAGCTTCCGCGCCACGAGGTATCAGCGTGCTGATGACCAGCACGTGCGGATACCATTCGATCATGACGTTCGGATAATAGATCATCCAGACGGCCCCGTACTTCGGCATTGCGCCGTCGCCGTAGCGCAGCACCTGCTCATGCCATTTGCCGTAATTCTGCGTGCCCGGCCTGGCCAGATTCTGCTTGATGCCCACCGTCTGCACGCTGAAACGGTCGCCGAACTGCCAGTTGAGTTCATCGCAATCGACAAAGCCGCCGAGCCCCGGGTGATAGGGGATGACGTGATAATCCTCGAGATAAACTTCGACGAAGGTTTTCCAGTTGAACGGGTATTCGTCGATCTCGACGCGATCGAAGCGATAGCCGTTGAAATCGATTTCGCCCATCACCCCGACTTGGGCGAGATCGCGCGCAACGTCGCGCTCGCCTTCGAACAGCAGTCCGTTCCAGCGCGCGAGCCTGGTCTTGCCCAGATCGAGGCACGGGTTGGCCGGAAAATGCGGTGCACCGAGCAGTTTGCCCTCGATATCGTAAGTCCAGCGGTGCAGCGGGCAGACGATGTTTCCGGCATTGCCGTGCCCCTTGCGCAAGATCGACTGGCGGTGGCGGCAGACGTTGCTCATCAATTCGATGCCGTTGTCATTACGGACCAGCGCTTTCGCGTGCCCCATCCATTCCAGCGTGTGATAGTCGCCGATCTCCGGCGTCATCAGCTCATGGCCGACATAGCGCGGCCCGCGCGCAAACAGCAGGCGCGCCTCGGCCGCGGCCACGGTCCGGTCGAAATACCATGCGACCGGTGTGTGGGTCTTCGCCGCAGCCAGCGCCGCGCATTCGACAAAATGGGTCATCAGACCTCCAGTCAAAAACGGAAATCAGGCTTGACAGGACTCGCTCGGGGTTGAATCAGACCGGGTATTTTTTCGGAAATTCCCGCACTGCGCAACAAGAACTTCGATCAAGCCGCGCATGCAGCCGCGTCAGAATTCGCGGGCGTTCGCCGTTGACCGCAAAGCGGCGATTGCGCTATGGTACGCCTTCCTGAAAGCGGCCTTTTCCTCCATTGGCCCGAATGAGCAAACCCCCAGACAAAACCCAGACCTTCGAGACGGCGCTGGCCGAACTCGAAGCGATAGTCGCGAGCATGGAGGCCGGGCAATTGCCGCTCGAGCAATCGTTCGCTGCCTATAAACGCGGCGCCGAGCTTTTGCAGTATTGTCAGGGCGCGTTGCAGCAAGTGCAGCAGCAAGTGAAGGTGCTGGAGGCCGACACCCTCAAAGACTTGTCGGGTGTCCATCATCCACAATGATTTTCAGCGGTGGACGGCGGACAAGCAGCAACGCATCGAAATGCTGCTCGATTCGCTGCTGCCGCCCGTCGAAATCGCACCGCAGCGCCTGCACCGGGCGATGCGCTATGCTGTGCTTGGCGGTGGCAAGCGCATCCGGCCGCTGCTCGCTTTCGCCGCCGGTGAGCTTGCAGAGGCCGACGTGGAACGCGTCGCAATTGCCGCGGCGGCGACCGAGCTCATCCATGCCTATTCGCTGGTGCACGACGATTTGCCGTGCATGGACGATGATGTTTTGCGTCGAGGCAAGCCAAGCTGTCACGTAGAATACGACGAGGCGACGGCGCTATTGTGCGGCGACGCGTTGCAAAGCCTGGCCTTCCAGTTGATCGCCGACTACCGGCTCGCGGATGAGCCTGCCGCGCAACTCGAAATGGTCAAGCTGATGGCAGTCGCAACCGGATCGCGCGGCATGGCCGGCGGCCAGGCAATCGATCTCGACAGCGTGGGCAAAAACCTGTCGCTACCCGAAGTCGAGGCGATGCACATTCACAAAACCGGCGCGCTGATTCGTGTCGCCACCTTGTTCGGCGCGCGTTGCGGCAACAGCCTTGACGATGACGGGTTCGCCCGGCTCGATCGCTATGCGCAGTGCATGGGCCTCGCATTCCAGGTCGTCGATGATCTGCTCGATGCCGAATCGACGACCGCAACCCTGGGCAAGACCGCCGGCAAGGATGCCGACAACAACAAGCCGACCTACGTCAGCTTGCTCGGGCTTTCGGCCACGCGCGATTTGGCCGAGAGCTTACGCTGCAACGCGTTCGAAGCCGTGCGCGGCTTTGGCGCAGAAGCCGTAAGGTTGCGCGAAATCGCCGACTATATTGTGCTACGTAAATTTTGATGCCGAGTGCCAGCGTGTACGACCTTCTGGAAACAATCGACAGCCCAGCGCAGTTGCGAGTTCTGAGCCGCGACAAGCTGCAGCAGCTCGCGGTCGAGTTGCGCGCTTTCCTCGTCGAATCGGTCAGCCGGACCGGTGGACATTTATCGTCGAACCTCGGCACCGTCGAGCTGACGATCGCGCTGCACTACGTGTTCGACACACCGCACGATCGCCTGATCTGGGATGTCGGCCATCAGACCTACGCGCACAAAATACTGACCGGCCGGCGCGGCGGGATGGATCGCTTGCGCATGCACGGCGGCCTGGCCGGTTTTCCGCGCCGCAGTGAAAGCGAATTCGATACGTTCGGCACCGCGCATTCGAGTACGTCGATCAGCGCCGCGCTCGGCATGGCGGTCGCTGCCGAGCAGAAAAACATCGATCGTCACGTGGTCGCCATCATCGGCGACGGCGCGATGACGGCGGGCATGGCGTTCGAAGCGCTCAACAACGCCGGCGCAATGGACACCAACCTGCTCGTCGTGCTCAATGACAACGACATGTCGATTTCGCACAACGTCGGCGCGCTGAACAATTATCTGGCGCGCCTGATGTCGGGTCGTTTTTACGCAGCGGCGCGCAAGGCCAGCGGCCGGCTGCTGAAAAGCGTGCCACCGATGCGTGAACTCGCGCGGCGCGCCGAAGAGCACATGAAAGGCATGGTCACGCCGGGAACGCTCTTCGAGGAATTCGGCTTCAACTATATCGGCCCGATCGACGGCCACGATCTCGACGTGCTGGTCGATACGCTGAACAACCTGAAAAATCTCGAAGGCCCGCAGTTGCTGCACATCGCGACGCAAAAAGGCAAGGGTTACTATCTGGCCGAGGACGACCCGATTCTGTATCACGGCCCGCCGAAGTTCGATCCGGAAGTCGGCATCGTGGCCAAAGGCGGCGCCAAGCCGACCTACACCCAGGTATTCGGCGACTGGCTTTGCGACATGGCCGAACAGGACGAACGCCTGATCGGCATCACGCCGGCGATGCGCGAAGGCTCCGGCCTGGTCAAATTTTCACAGCGTTTTCCCAAGCGCTACTTTGATGTCGGCATCGCGGAACAGCATGCTCTGACATTTGCCGCCGGGCTTGCCTGCGAAGGGCTGAAACCGGTTGTCGCGATTTACTCGACTTTTTTGCAGCGCGCCTACGACCAATTGATCCACGACATCGTGCTGCAGAATCTGCCCGTTGTGTTTGCCATCGATCGCGCCGGACTGGTCGGCGCCGACGGTCCCACGCACGCGGGCAGTTTCGATATCAGTTATTTGCGCTGCCTGCCGAATATGGTCGTGATGACCCCGGCCGACGAAAACGAATGCCGGCAAATGCTGTATACCGCGTTCCAGATCGATGGGCCCACGGCAGTCCGTTATCCGCGCGGCAGCGGTCCTGGCGCCGTCATCGAAAAAACCATGCGCTCGTTGCCGCTCGGTCGCGGCGAAATCCGCCGCCGCGGCACGCGCATCGCATTGCTTGCTTTCGGCAGCATGCTGACGCCTTGCCTGCAGGCGGCCGTAGAGCTGAATGCGACGGTTGCCAACATGCGTTTCGTCAAGCCGCTCGACGAAGCGCTGATCGCCGAGCTTGCGGCGAGCCACGAATTGATAGTGACTGTCGAAGAGAATACCGTGCTCGGCGGCGCCGGCAGCGCCGTGCTCGAATATCTGCATTCCCGCGCCGTTGGCGAAGCGAGCCCGATGCCGCCGCTGCTGCAGCTCGGATTGCCCGACCGGTTCATCGATCATGGCGATCCCGGAATTTTACTGGCCGGATGCGGTCTGGACCAAAAGGGCATCCTGGCCGCCGTCCAGAAAAGGCTGGCCGAGGAGCAAAAGCGGGCCGAGGGGCAGAATCCGCCCCGCAAGCGGCGGCTCGCCGAGTAGCATAGACCCTGGCTTTGCGCTCTATAATTCGACTTCGAACCCTTGCGGGGCCGTCAAAGGAAACGCCATGAACTATCCCGACACCCTCTATCCCGATCCCATCGAGGATGTGCAGAATACGCCCGATACGCGACGGCTTGCGATCGACCGCGTCGGCATCAAGGCGATCCGCCACCCGGTGCGCGTCGCCGATAAAAGCGGTGGCGTGCAGCATACGATCGCGACGTTCAAGATGTACGTGCATCTGCCGCACAATTTCAAGGGCACGCACATGTCGCGCTTCGTCGAAATCCTGAACGCGCACGAACGCGAGATTTCCGTCGAATCGTTCGAGAGCATCCTGCGCGAGACGGTCGAGCGGCTGGATGCCGAAGCCGGTCACATCGAAATGAATTTTCCATATTTCATCAACAAGACAGCGCCGGTCACCGGCTCGCAGAGCCTGCTCGATTACGACGTTACCTTCATTGGCAATATCGAAAAAGGCGAATACCATTTCACGATGAAAGTCGTCGTGCCGGTCACGACGCTGTGTCCGTGCTCGAAGAAGATTTCGGATTACGGCGCGCATAATCAACGTTCGCATGTAACGGTGACTGCGGAAACCGACGATTTCGTCTGGATTGAAGAAATCGTGCGCTACGCTGAAGACCAGGCCTCGTGCGAGCTGTATGGCCTGCTGAAACGTCCGGACGAGAAATTCGTCACTGAGCGCGCTTACGACAATCCCAAGTTCGTCGAGGACATGGTGCGCGATATCGCCGCTGTGTTAAATCGCGACAAGCGCATCGACGCCTATGTGGTCGAGTCGGAAAACTTCGAGTCGATCCACAACCATTCCGCATACGCTCTGATCCAGCGCGACAAACGCACGCAGCCCGAAGGCGCGTGGCACGCGGTATAAGCACAACGCGTACTTGGATTCGTGCGACAGAAGTCAACGCAGCGCCGTGTTATCGCGCACGCCCTGATAGCTTTCGCGCCAGATTGAGCTACCTCGTTTCAAGCGGACGGCGCATTGCCGGCAAGGACGCCGGGACAGCGCACGCATGGCGCTGAAAACAGTCGGCTCTTTCGCCAGTTCGTCCCCGCTTCCAGACGCCGCGGCGCGCGAAAAACTCGAGCGCCTGTCGCACTGGCTGGACGATCGTTTCGCAATTCCGGGAACGAACTGGCGCATCGGTCTCGACGGCATCATCGGGCTTGTGCCCGGCATCGGCGACGTAGTCACGACAGCGCTTGCGGCCTACATTGTGATCGAGGCGCGGCGGATGGGCGTACCGAAAACGGTGCTCATGCGCATGATCAAGAATGTGGTCGTGGACGCCGCGGTCGGCAGTGTGCCCTTGATCGGCGACGTGATCGATATCCGCATGAAAACCAACCGCAAGAATCTTGCGCTCCTGAACGATTATTTCGATTCGCTGCGCGAGATCGAGGTGGGAAAGCGCAAAGCCAGATGGGCGCGAGGCCGCCGCGGAAAACGCTGATGCAGCGCGAAAAGAGAGCAGGGTGATTTGGCTTTCTAGTGGCCTGTAACGTTGATATCCGTGGTACAATATGAGGCATGAACAACGCGCTCAATTTGACGACGGAGGAGCGGCGCGTGCTGGGTTCGCTGACGCGCTCGCGGGTGGCAAGCGCGGCGGATGCAAAGCGTGCGCGGCTGATCCTGATGCTCGATGAAGGCACGAGTTGGAATGCGATCAGCTCCCAACTGCCGTGCACGCCGGACTACATCAGTCGCTGGAAGGGCCGTTTTGAATCGGAGCGGCTGGGAGGTTTGTACGCGCGCCACCGAGGTCGGGTGCCCGCCTCGGACAGCGCCCGGGTCGAGGCGAAGATTCTTGCCTGGACGCAGAAGACTCCGAGCGATGGCGCCACGCACTGGAGCAGTCGCAGGCTCGCCAAGACGCTGGGGATTTCGCACATGATGGTGGCTCGGGTATGGGCCAGGCATGGGCTCAAACCGCACCGGCTTGCGCGCTATATGGCCTCCAACGACCCGGACTTTGAAGCCAAGGCTGCCGATGTTATCGGCCTGTACCTGAATCCGCCAGCGCATGCGGCGGTATTCTGCGTTGATGAGAAGACGGCCATTCAAGCTCTGGATCGACTCGATCCGGTGCTGCCGCTGTCTCCCGGACGCATCGAGCGACACGGATTTGAGTACTACCGTCATGGCACGCTTTCCCTTTATGCCGCCTTCAACACCAGGACCGGCGAGGTCTTGGGCAAGACGGCGGCCCGGCACACCAGCGCCGAGTTCGTGGCATTCCTGGCCGACATCGTCGCGCATCAGCCCAGGCGCAAAGAGATCCATGTCATCTGCGATAACCTTTCGGCTCACAAGACCAAGAGCGTCGATGCGTTCTTGGGCGAGCATTCCCACGTGCATCTGCACTACACCCCGACCTACTCGTCTTGGCTGAACCAGGTAGAGCTCTGGTTCGCCAAGATCGAGCGCGATGTGATCGCGCGTGGCGTCTTCACCTCGCTACCCGATCTCAAGAGAAAGCTCATGCGTTATATCCGCAAATACAATACCGCGCCCAAACCAGTGAAATGGGTCTACCGCAACACCGCCCATCGAATCACTACGGTTTCACGCGTTACAGTTCACTAGTACCGTTTGGTCAGCGTCATATTGCTGCCGTCGCGCCGCATTTCGACGCGGTTCAAGAAGCTCATTCCCAGCAGTACGATATCGAGGTTGTTGCCTTCGTGAACCAGGCCGTCGACGTTGTGCAATTGAATATCGCCGACTTTGACTCTGTCGAGCTTGATGCGGTAGACCGGAACAACGCCGTTGGCGGTCGATGTATAACCGCGCTCGCCCTGCAGATAGTTGATGCCGAGCCGCTTCGCCTCGGTGTTGCTCATCGAGATCATGGTTGCGCCGGTATCGACAAGAAACGTGACCGAGCGGCCGTTGATGCTGCCGGCAGGCTGGAAATGACCGCGTCCATCCGCAGCCAGCGTGACGCTCGCAACACCCGTGGGCGCGAAGCTGGCTGAAATGCTTTGCCCCATGCGCAGCGTCTGGCGGGCGCCGCCGATCTCGAAGACAGCCGCCTCACTGGTCGCGCTGATCAGTTTCACTTTGTCGGGCCCGGTTCCGCCCGCGCTCAACGTGCGCGCTTTGCCGCCATTGATGGTTACGACCGCCTTGCCCGAGGTCAGCCCGATGACATTGACCTCAGTCGCGCCGGCGTGGGCGGGCCAGATGATCTGACACAACAGCAACGCATGCCGTAAGCGAATACTCATCCCACGCTCCCTGAATCCTGCCTGATGAAACCCATCGCCATTTTTCGCCATTTCGCATCGGAAGGGCCGGGCTATTTTGCCACATATCTCGATCGGCGGCGGCTGCCCTGGCAACTCATCGAAATAGATCGCGGAGCGGCGGTGCCGATCGATCCGATCTCGTTTTCGGGGATCGCGTTGATGGGCGGGCCGATGAGCGTCAACGACGATCTGCCGTGGATTCCGCCGCTGCTCGATTTGCTGCGAAAGGCCGTGTCAAGCGACGTGCCACTGCTCGGTCATTGCCTCGGCGGCCAGTTGATAGCGAAAGCGCTGGGGGCGAAGATAAGCGCGAATCCGGTCAAGGAAATCGGCTGGGGCATGGTTGCTGTGGAAAACAGCGCACTTGCGCGCGAATGGTTTGGCGCGCTGACGGGATTCGAAGCGTTTCACTGGCACGGCGAAACGTTCGACATTCCCGACGGCGCGGGCAGGCTGCTCGGCAGCCCGTATTGCCGTAATCAGGCTTTCGCCATGGGAAAACACCTGGCTTTGCAATGCCACGTCGAGATGACGCCCGTCCTGATCGCAAGCTGGTGCGAGAGTGGCGCCGATGAAATCGCGAAACATCCCGCGTCGTCGGTGCAGAACCCGGCAACGATGCAGGCGAACATCGAGCCGCGCCTCGCCGCGCTGCACGAAGTCGCCGATCGCTTGTACGATCGTTGGTTCGAGGGCTTGCGTTACGAGCGGTAGCAGGGGCCTCAACCGGATCGCAAAACAATAACGCGGTTTGTCGCTGAATTTCTCGATTGATCGGATGATTGGTCGGATAAACTCGCGGTTCACTCGCGGTACGGTTTATCGCTTCGAGGAGCTTGAGGCGCCTGATCGTCTAGCGATTGACGATAGCGGATGCAACCACGGAGGAACTGCGGCCAATCGGGGACGACAGGAAGCGGATCCGATCTCTCGGGCAACAGCGACCACAACGCCGGATGGTGCCAGCACAACTCGTGACCCGTGCTGTCGCGATGCTCGCGAATACCCTGCCGCAGCCTTTTGACTTCGGCGACAAGTTGATCACGCGACATGGCGTCGACATCAGAATCCATAGCGCCTCCGTTTCAAACCTGGAAAGTCATGGCATTCGGCGGGGGCAGGCAATTGTCGTCGGCGAAGCCTCGAAGGAGAAACCTTTAGAGACGAGATCGAGTCCGGCCTCTGGATGCCCTCGGCGATTCCTGCACCCGTCGCCGGTCAAGCCGCGGATGGCGAAAACAACTGCTTCACGCTCAGACTGAAATCGGAAAACAAAAGCGGCGAGATGACCTTGTCACCGTCGGGTCGCAGTATGCGCTGGTACCCTTTCATGCCCGGTTCTTGATGAATCTCGATCGCTTCATCCTTGAGGTTGACAAGCCAGACTTCAGGAACGCCGCTTTTCCCATAAAGCGGAAGCTTGATATCGCGATCGTATTCGATCGAGGTGTCGGCGACTTCGATCAGCAGAAGGATGTCGGCAGGGGCCGGAAGCGCATGGCGATAATAATCGGCGCGCGCCTTGAGAAGAACAAGATCGGGCTGCGGCTGGGAACGGTCGCTCAGCAGGATCGAACTTTGCACGCTGACCACTGCTTTATCCGCTGCCGCGACGACCATCATCTTGGTCAGCAAGGCGATGGCGCCTATATGTCCGGGCCCGATTGGCGCCATGTCGATCAGCTCTCCCTCGATCAGTTCGACCCTGTCGTCCTCGCGCAGAATGCCGACCTCCGCCATACGAGCAAAATCCATCACCGTAAGTGGATGTTTCCCCGTTACGGCGAGGCCTTGCTGGAATGTAAGCGGTTCGCCCATGGTTTGGATTGTAGCAGTCTGTAATCCGCAAGCAATTCAAGCTGCCGATTGTGCTTGCGCTTCGTAGCCATCAATCAGACGCATTGCTTCCCAGGCTAATCAATAACCTTCCCGGTCAGCTCAATCCCTGAAATTCTGAAACTGCAAGGGAAAATCCGTCACCGATTTCTTGATCAGCGCAATCGCCTCCTGCAGGTTGTCGCGTTTCGCCCCGGTCACGCGCACCGCGTCGCCCTGTATGCTCGCCTGCACCTTGAGTTTGCTGTCCTTCAAGAGCTTGACGATTTTCTTGGCGCGTTCCGACTCGACGCCGACTTTCATCGCGATCGTTTGCTTGACCTTGTTGCCGCTGACCTTCTCGATCTTGCCCATGTCCATCGAGCGCACGTCGATGCTGCGCTTGGCCAGCTTTCCATGGAGGATGTCGAGCACCTGTTTCAATTTGAAGTCGTCGTCGGCGTAAACACTCAGCACGTATTCCGCCTGTTCGATGCGCGCGTCCGAGCCTTTGAAATCGAAGCGCGTCGCAATTTCCTTGTTGGCCTGATCGACGGCGTTGCGCAACTCCTGCTTGTCGATTTCCGAAACGATGTCGAATGAGGGCATCTGGTAATCCTGAGTTGTTGGTTCCCGCTATTTGCCGATCAGTTTGATCGAATGCGACAGCACGGGCAGCGCTGTGCCGTCGTCGAATTCGGCGGCGGTGACGATGGCGTGGCGCGCCAGATCCTCGGCGGATTTCGCTGGATCGCCGTAACTCGAATAGAGCGCGCCGAGCGCGTAGTCGCCGCCGCTACCCAGCGCATAAAACTTCGAGTATTCCTGCACCGTGCGGTGCGCGGCGACGCCAAAAATGCCATGTGGATTCGCGATCAACACGTCCATGCGCGACGACTCGAGCTCGTCTTCCTTGTCTTCTTCGGGATTCAGAAAATACTTGTCCTTTAGCGCGCTGTGCAGAGCGTGCCAGACCTTGAAGATATTGCCGATCGTATCGAGCCGCACGGTGCCCATGTCATCGAAGTATTCGGCGGTAATCATCTTGAACGTCGCCGAACCGGTGATCGCGATGAAACTGTCGCCGATGCGCAATATCTTTTCGTGATTGATGACGTAATCGGCCGATTCCTTCGCCGGGCCCCACTTGGTCAGGGTATCGGCGGCGATGGCGGCAACGCCGTTTTTTTTGACGACGGCAAGCGTGGTCATGGTTGGGGTATGGCCATTCTGTCAGCCGAAGTGGCAGACATAATCGATCGTTTCGATCGTTTCTATCTCGAACGAGCTGTTGGCGGGAACGCTGAAGCGCTCGCCTTCGCGAAATCTTTGCCATTCGGCGGCGCCGGCGAGCTTGACTTTGCATTCCCCTGCCTGCAGCTCTACGGTTTCTTTTTCACCGGTTTTGAAGGTCAATATGCTTGGGAAAATGACGCCTACGGTTTTACGCGCGCCGTTTTCGAACAGAACGGTATGGCTGACGCATTTGCCATCAAAGTAAACGTTGGCCGTTGTGATGACGCTGACATTATCGAATTGTGGCATTTTGAACTCTTTGCCTGTTTGGTTGCACGGGGCGGAAGCGCACCGCGAAAATCTTTGTGAACCGTGCAGCCAGGGAAAGCCGGATGCAGCGTAGCCGAATTGCGCGGAACCGCCCTGCTTCGAGCGCTCATGAAACGTGCTTCTTGCTGCGCAGCCTGGCTGCGATGCGCATGCGCAATGCATTCAGTTTGATGAACCCGGCGGCGTCCTGCTGGTTGTATGCCCCTTGGTCGTCCTCGAAAGTCACGACTGCGGCATCGAACAGCGAATCGCTGGCCGAGCTGCGGCCAACGATCATGACGTTGCCCTTGTAAAGCTTGAGGCGCACCGAGCCGTTCACGCTGGTTTGCGAGGCATCGATCATCTGTTGCAGCATTCTACGCTCGGGGCTCCACCAGTAGCCGTTGTAAATAAGCTCGGCATAGCGCGGCATCAGCTCGTCTTTCAGATGCGCGACCTCGCGATCGAGCGTGATCGATTCGATGGCGCGGTGCGCCTTCAGCATGATCGTGCCGCCGGGCGTTTCGTAGCAGCCGCGCGATTTCATGCCGACATAGCGATTCTCGACCAGATCGAGGCGGCCGATGCCGTGCTTGCCGCCGAGGCTATTCAGCTCGGTCAGAACATCGGCCGGGCTCAAACGCTTGCCGTTCAACGCGACGATATCGCCGCGTTCGTAATCGATTTCCAGGTATTCGGCCTGATCGGGCGCTTTTTCGGGCGACGCGGTCCAGCGCCACATCGAATCATCCGGTTCGCAGGACGGGTCTTCGAGCGCGCGTCCCTCATAGGAAATGTGCAGCAGATTCGCATCCATGCTGTACGGGCTGCCGCTTTTCTGCTTCATCTCGACCGGAATGCCGTGGCTCTTTGCGTAGGCGAGCAGCTTCTCCCGCGAGGTCAGGTCCCATTCGCGCCACGGCGCGATCACGCGGATGTCGGGTTGCAGCGCGTAATAGCCGAGTTCGAAACGCACCTGATCGTTGCCCTTGCCGGTCGCGCCGTGGGACACCGCATCGGCGCCGGTCTGGCGCGCGATTTCGATTTGCCGTTTCGCGATCAGCGGCCGCGCGATGCTGGTGCCGAGTAGATATTCGCCTTCGTAAACCGCGTTCGCGCGGAACATCGGAAACACGAAGTCGCGCACGAATTCCTCGCGCAAGTCGTCGATGAAAATTTCCTTGATACCGAACTGCTTTGCCTTGGCGCGCGCCGGCTCGAGCTCTTCGCCCTGGCCGATATCGGCGGTAAAAGTGACGACTTCACAGGCGTAGGTATCCTGCAGCCATTTCAGAATGACTGAAGTATCGAGTCCGCCAGAGTAGGCGAGGACCGCTTTCCTGATTTCATTCATGTTGGTTGGATCATGCTGGTCGGCTGTAGTGAGATGCCAGGTATCGATTCTAATCGGCGGGTCTTGCTCCGGACGCAGCGGCTTACTTCGCGACTCTTCCCAGCAGCAGATACTCCATCAACGCCTTCTGCGTATGCAGCCGGTTCTCGGCTTCATCCCAGACCACGCTTTGCGGGCCGTCGATGACTTCGGCGGCAACTTCTTCACCGCGATGCGCCGGCAGGCAGTGCATGAACAGCGCGTCGGGACCGGCCAGGCTCATCATTTCGGCGTCGACCTGAAAATCGGCGAATTCGCGTTTGCGATCTTCGGTTTCAGCCTCGAAACCCATACTGGTCCAGACATCGGTTGTGACCAGATCCGCGCCGCGCGCCGCGTCAAGCGGATCGGCGAAGCATTCCAGATGCATGCTGGCGTAGCTTTCGCCGCGCTCGGGCTCGACTTCGTAGCCGGGCGGCGTCGATACGTGGAAATTGAAGTCGAAAATTTTTGCCGCTTGCAGCCAACTGTTGCAGACGTTATTGGAATCGCCGATCCATGCCACCGTCCTGCCCTGGATCGAGCCGCGATGTTCGATGTAGGTGAAGATATCGGCGAGGATCTGGCATGGGTGATACTCGTCTGTCAGACCGTTTATCACCGGCACGCGCGAGTTTGCGGCGAAGCGCTCGATGATGTCCTGCTCGTAGGTGCGGATCATGACCAGATCGACCATGCGCGAAATCACGCGCGCGGCGTCCTCGACCGGCTCGCCGCGGCCGAGCTGCGTTTCACGCGTGGAGAGATAGATTGCCGAACCGCCGAGCTGATGCATGCCGGCCTCGAACGACAAACGCGTGCGCGTCGACTGCTTTTCGAAAATCATCGCCAGCGTGCGATCCTGGAACGGCCAGTAGGGACGATACTCCTTGAATTCCGAGCGTATCCAGCGTGCCCGCTCAAACAGGTGTTCGAAATCGGCCAGCGAGAAATCCTTGAACTGCAGGAAATGCCTGGGTTGCATCACGCCCTGCGAGACTATGCGGCCGCCGCGGCGGATGGCTTGGCAGCCTCGTTCAAAAACGTCTTGACCAGATGCGACAAACGTTCGATCAACAGCTGCGCCTCGGCGCGCGACATGACGAGCGGCGGCAATAGACGAATCACCGAATCGGCCGTCACGTTGATCAGCAAACCCTGATCCAGCGCGACGCGAACCAGTTCCCCGCAGGGGCGAGCGAGCTCGATGCCTATCATCAATCCGAGCCCGCGTACCTGGTTGACGCCGGCCACCTTTGCCAGTTGCGCGGCGAGGCCATCGCGTATCATTTCGCCGATCGCCCTGGCGTGGTGGAGCAGGCCATCGTCGGCGATGATCTGCAATGTCGTGTGCGCGGCGGTACAGGCAAACGGACTGCCGCCGAACGTCGAGCCGTGGTTGCCGGGCTTGAACACGTCCGCTGCCGCGGCGGCGGCGAGGCAGGCGCCGATCGGGATTCCCGAGCCCAATCCTTTCGCCAAAGTCATCACGTCGGGCTTGATAGCAGTGTGCTGATAGGCAAACCAGACGCCGGTACGCGCGATTCCGCATTGCACCTCATCCAGCATCAATAGCCAGTTGTGCCTGTCGCACAGTTCGCGCAAACCGGCGAGATATTCGGGCAGAGGCTGCGGCACGCGCACGCCTCCTTCGCCCTGGATAGGCTCGACCAGCACGGCGACGATGTTCTTGTTGTTTGCTGCGACCTGCGCGACCGACGCGACATCGTTGTACGGAACGCGCACGAAGCCGCCGAGCAGCGGTTCGAATCCAGCCTGCACCTTGCGGCTGCCGGTCGCCGTCAAGGTCGCCATGGTGCGGCCGTGGAAGCTTTTCTCCATGACGATGATGGTCGGCGTATCGACGCCGCGCTGATGGCCGTACAGCCGCGCCAGCTTGATCGCGGCTTCGTTGGCTTCGGCGCCGGAGTTGCAGAAGAAAACCTTGTCCATGCCCGACAGCCGGCACAATTCCGCGGCGAGGTTTTCCTGTTCCTCGATCCGGTACATGTTGGAAGTATGAATCAGACGCGCCGCCTGCCCGGCAATCGCCGCCGTGAACCGCGGATGCGCGTGCCCCAGGCCGTTGACCGCAATGCCGGCAATCGCATCGAGATAGCGCTTGCCCTGCGCATCGAACAGGAAGACGCCTTCGCCGCGTACGAAGGCAACCGGCAATCTGGCATAGGTGTTCATCAGATGCGACATAGCTATCCCGAGCGTCAGATTTCGCGAAACGGGGTTTGGCGCGCGGCGGCTGAAACGCGCGCGGCGGCCCGGTGTTTCCCTGGAGCCGCCGCGCAACGAAGGAACCTCTAATCAACCAATGGGAGCGTATCCCGCTTCAATAAGGCGAATCGAGCGCGTAGTTTTATCCGAATCATCCGCCGCTGGCAAGCGCAGGCCGCATGAAAACCCGCGTTAGTCGACCTCAAGTCATTGCGAAATAAGCTTTGTTACGCTGCTTTCTTCGGCTTCCGTAAGCACGCGCAAACACGGCATATAGCCGTCGTAGGCGATGCCGTGCAGCTCGACTCTTTTCTGCGATCGCAGCAGCGCGACCAGATACTCGATCACGTCGGCCGTGATCATTTGCCCGGGGACCAGCACCGGTATGCCCGGCGGGTAGGGCACGATCTGATCGGCGCATACGCGCGTCGCGAGCGCGTGATTGACCGCATCGCGTTCATCGAGCAGCGGAACGAGAGCGCCGCCGCAATAGAACGCGTCGCGCGGCAGGCAGATCAGGTCGGTAAAATGCGGCACATCGGGCGTTTGATAGAGCCGCCGCGTCGCCCGGCCTTCGCGTGCGATGCGCATGATCGCATCGTAAAGCCGCGACACCTTGCTGCGCGTCGTGCCGATGGTCAGCAGTAAAGTCAGCGTATTGAACGTCGATTTCTCGACCTGAATGTTGTAGCGCTCGAACAGCTCGTGCTGCAATTCCTCGACGGTATAGCCGCAACGCGATATGTCGACCGTGACTTTGGTCGGATCGAGCAGCACCTTGTCGTTGGCGACTTCCTCAGGCAGCAGGTCGGGCAGTTCGAGCACGCGAAACACGTTGCTCGAATTGATTTGCGTGCGCAGTTCCTTCGCCAACTCGAGCGTGCGGTTCAACAGCTTGTAGCCTTCCATCATCACCTGTTTGCGCGCGACATCGAGGCTCGCGATCATGCTGTATTGCGGGCTGGTCGACGTGTGCATATTGAAGTTTTCGCGGAAGATGTGCTCGTTGAAATCCGGGTCGTTGACGTGGATCATCGACGCCTGCGAAAACGCGGACATGACTTTGTGCGTGCTTTGCGTCGCGTAATCGGCGCCGGCTTCCAGCGCGGTTGGCCGGAATGCCGGATGAAAGCGCGCGAAGCCATACCACGCCTCGTCGATGATGACTTTTATGCCTTTGGCATGGGCTGCTTCGATGATCGGCGCAAGGTCATAGCGCAAGCCGTCGTACGTGCACGAAGTCAAAATCAGCGCCTGTGCGTCGCCGTGCTGCGCGATCGCATCGAAGATGGTTTTCTTCGGCACCGGGCCGTAAACGCCGTATTTGCGATTGACCGACGAATCGAGATAGACCGGATAGGCGCCCGACAGCACGACGCCGTGGTGCACGGATTTATGGCAGTTGCGATCGAGCAGCAGCTTTTCCCCCGGCGCCAGCAGCGTCTGGAAAATGACTTTGTTGGCGGTCGACGTGCCATTGGTAGCAAAAAACGTTCGGCGCGCGCCGAACGCCTTGGCGGCGACATTTTGCGCTTCGGCGATCACGCCCGTAGGTTCCATCAGCGAATCGAGCGTCGGCACCGAAACCGACAGGTCGGCGTCGAAAATATGTTCACCCATGAATTCGTAAAAATCGTTTATCCATGGGCTGCCGCGCAAGCTTTCGCCGGAGGAATGGCCGGGTGTGTGCCAGGCGTCTTTCGCCATCAGCACGTAGTTTTTCAGTTGATCGTAAAACGGCGTGCGGGCTTTTTCCTGAATCTGCGCGTTGAGGATGCGGTACCAGCCGCGGTAATCGCGCTCTTCGCGATAGAAGTAACCATCGACCGCTTCCGAGAACAGCGAATCGACGACCTCATCTTCTTTTTCCTGCGCGATCAGGATGTAGACATCGATCTCGGGCCGAAACCGCGTAATCTTCTGCACCAGCTTCAAGGCCGACATTTGCAGCGAGCGCGAGCCATTGCCGCCGTTCGATTCGCTTTTCAGCGAATACAGCCGATCGTCGACGACTACCGCCTGGATGTCGCCGTCTTCCTCGATCGCGCGCAAAGCTTCGCGCGCCGTGGCGACGCCGATAAAAACGATGCCGAGCGGGTTGTCGAGGCTTTTGGCGGCCGCGTTCAAACCCTTGATCAATTCTTTCAGGACCAGCTTCTCGTCGTTGATGACGAGGATGCGGCTTACGGGCTTACGCATTAAGAAACCTCTGACTAAGTCCTTCGCGGATCGCGCTTCGACACGCAAAGACAGCTCAGCGGGGCTTTGCCTGTCGAAACCCTTCGGGAGGGCGCTTTGCGGGCGGTCTGCTTTGTCGCGCCGCTCGTGAATGGGATGACCATTCGCTTCGCACGCGAAGACAGGCGCAGCCTGGGCTCCGCCCATCTGCCCGTGCATCCCGCAAAGTCCCGTCGCGACCGCGCGGGACTTAATCAGAGGTTCCCTAACTTCCGCGGGGGGCGTGACTAATTGCTGCGAGGGCCGCGAGCGGCAGAGACGGAAAGAAGATACGGAAGGTTTACAAAGAAGCCGGCTGGGGAAATCCTAGGCCAGCGCCTTGATCGAAGCCGACAGCCGGCTTTTGTGCCGTGCCGCCTTGTTCTTGTGAATGATGCGCTTATCCGCAATCGAATCCAGGGTCGAAATCGAGGTGCGGAATACCGCTTCGGCGGCCGTTTTGTCGCCGGCATCGATTGCTTTTTTGACGCGCTTGATCGCGGTGCGCAACTTGGAGCGCAGGCTCGTGTTGTGGCGGCGCCTTTTTTCGGACTGGATTGCGCGTTTTTTCGCTTGTGCGCTATTGGCCATAGGAACTCCTGCGTGCTTGCGGAAGGTGTTACGGAAAAGGCGGCAATGGTACGTTTATTAGCCCCGCCTTGCAAGTTGTCCGCGGACGAAGACGCATAGCACATGACACCCGCCTTGACACCTTATGTCGGCATTCCGCCCCATTTTTTCACGCTGCTCACGAACGTGTCGTCATGCTGAACGGCGCAGCATACGATTTGCCAATCTACGGCCCGAATCCCATACAATACCGCCGTCGTTTTAATTCCTCGTGACCTACCATCCAGCGTCGGCCTCGGCTACCTGCTGTACATGGGCCGCGAACTCAACGATGCTTCGCAGGTGATCGGCGTCATGGTGCTGACGATCCTGTTCGGCTTCCTGCTCGACCGCTTTCTGTTCGGCGTGATCGAAAAGCGCATACGCCGCCGCTGGGGTCTGCAGAGCAATTAGAGCGGCGCCGATTATCGACCGCGCTGCCGTCGCGCTTTTGCGATAAACGCGAAAGCGGCCGCTTCCAACTAAACGAAAACACTCCGCATGAATTTGCTACGGGCGACAGCTAGCGTCAGCAGCATGACCTTGATTTCGCGCATCGTCGGTTATATACGCGATGTCGTGATCGCGCGCTCTTTCGGCGCCGGCTTTTACACCGACGCGTTTTTCGTTGCGTTCCGAATTCCGAACCTGCTGCGCCGGTTGTTCGCGGAAGGCGCATTCACGCAGGCGTTCACGCCGATCCTGGCCGAATACAGAAATCGCCTGGGCTTCGCTGCCACGCACGCGCTGGTCGATCGCGTTGCGACCCTGCTCGCGCTGATCCTGTTCGTCGTCACCGCGCTCGGCGTGGCCGGCGCGCCGTTTATCGTTTACGCCAGCGCTTACGGTTTTGTCGCCGAGCCGGACAAATTCGACCTGACGGTTCAGCTTCTGCGTATCGTTTTTCCGTATATCTTTTTTATTTCGCTGGTGTCTCTGGCGGCCGGCATTCTGAACATGTACAGCCAGTTCAAGGTGCCCGCGTTTACGCCGGTGCTGCTGAACGTTTCTTTCATCAGCTTCGCCTTGTTTGGCGCGCCGTATTTCGATCCGCCGATCAAGGCGCTGGCGTGGGGCGTTTTTTTCGGCGGCATACTGCAGCTCGTGTTTCAGATTCCGTTTCTGCGCAAGCTTGGATTGCTGCCGCGCTTCAAATTCGATATGAAGGATGCCGGCGTCTGGCGCGTGCTCAAACTGATGGCGCCCGCCGTATTCGGCGTTTCCATCGCCCAAATCAGTTTGCTCATCAATACGCTGCTCGCATCGTTTCTGCCGCATGGCAGCGTATCGTGGCTTTATTATGCCGAGCGCCTGATGGAGTTTCCGTCGGCGCTGCTCGGGGTGGCGCTCGGAACCGTGCTGCTGCCAAGTCTCGCCAGGCATTATGCCGACCGCGACAGCACCCAATATTCCGAACTGCTCGATTGGGGCTTGCGCCTCGCGATGGTGCTGACCTTGCCGGCAGCTCTGGCCCTGGCGCTACTGTCGGCGCCGCTGATTGCCACCCTGTACCACTATGGTGCGTTCAGCATCGAGGATGTTGCGATGACGCGCCAGGCTTTGCTCGCCTACAGCCTCGGCCTGACCGGCATGATCATGGTCAAGATCCTCGCTCCCGGTTTTTATGCGCGGCAAAATATCAAGACGCCGGTCAAGATCGCGCTCGTCACGCTGGTGGTAACCCAGATGTTCAATCTGATTTTCATCTGGCGGCTGCAGCACGCCGGGCTGGCGCTCGCGATCGGCCTCGGCGCCTGCACCAATGCCGGTTTGCTCTATCACAAGCTGCGCAAGCACAATATTTATCGGCCGCAGCCCGGTTGGCGAATGTATGCGATGAAAGTGACGATCGCGCTGATCGCGATGAGCGTGGTGCTGTGGTTCAGCGCGGGC
>JACDAM010000012.1 GCA_013695435.1 Burkholderiales bacterium
GCCCTGGCCACGAAGTGCCCCCCATAAACCGATTCGTGGCAAAATGTCGCATCGGTTGTACCCTGAAATCTCCTTAAAGGATGCCAATGGCTAAACCCAACTACGCGTTCGCGAAACGTCAGAAAGAGCTGGCTAAACAGCAGAAGAAGGAAGAAAAGCAGAAACGCAAGGCAGAAGCGAACGGCGGCGCAGACGCGCCTCCCCAGGAGGCGCCAACCCAGCCTGAAAACAAGACAGCCGGATAGTCAAAAAAAATCGCCGGCGACCGCACCCCGGTCGAGCTTCCAACTTGACGGTATCGCCAACTCTCGAACGACTTGTTTCCGGCGCAGTGCGAGCAAAGCCGTCCGCGCAAGTTCCTTGCTTGCGCGCGCAATCAAAGACTTCTTCCCCGGTAAGCGTTCCGAGAGACTCATTCCCGGGCGGGACGCCCGCTTCGGATCGATGGCTCAACCGTTCATCAAATGCGCCGTGTCTGACAATCCCTCGCCGATAGTTTACGAAATGACCATCAGTCATGCTGAATTTTTCCGCACCTTGCCGGCTGTGATGGGAGCGCTGCCTTATGTCGTCAATGGCAGCCAGGTTTCAGCCGTAGACGATACGCGCAGGCTGAAAATAAACCTGTCGCCGGAAGGGCGGCGCAACTTCGGCCCGATTCCGCTGCCGGTGACGCACGTCGAGTTGGCGTTTGACGGGTACAGTCATGAACAGGCTCAGGCTTTTCTCGCGCGCTTCCACAATTACTTTCGGCGCGGGGGCGGTTGAGCGCCCGTTTATCGCTTGCCCGTATGCTTACCCCAGGAATCCCGCAACGTCACTGTCCGATTGAACACCGGGTTCGCCAGCGTCGAATCAATGCGATCCGCTACGAAGTAACCGTGCCGTTCGAACTGAAAACGCTGCTCAGGATTGGCTTTCTTCAGGGCAGGTTCGAGATAGGGCGCGAGTATCTGTTTCGAGCTCACGTTAATATCGAGCAGGTGATCGCTATCTCCGGCGCCGGGATTGGGCACGGAAAATAACCGATCGTACAGCCGCACTTCCGCCCGCGAAGCGTGCGCGGCTGAAACCCAGTGGATGTTGCCTTTGACCTTGCGTGTTAGCTGCGCGCCGGGCGTGCCGCTTTTGGTATCCGGATCGTACGTGCAATGCACTGCCGCCACCTCACCGCCTGCGTCTTTCTCCGCGCCTACGCACTTGATCAGATAACCGTAGCGTAGCCGCACCTCCTGGCCGGGAAACAGCCGGAAAAAACCCTTGACGGGCGTTTCCGAAAAATCGTTGCGCTCGATCCAGAGCTCCTTCGAAAACGGCATCGGCCTCGTGCCCAGCTCGGGTTTTTGCGGGTGGTTGGGCGCGTAACAATCCTCGCTTTGCCCGTCCGGATAATTATCGATGATGAGCCTGAGCGGATTCAGCACGGCGACGCGGCGCTCGCAGCGCTCGTTGAGGTCTTCGCGCATACAGTCTTCGAGTATCGAATAGTCAATCCACGAATCGGCTTTCGAAACGCCGATACGCTCGGCAAACAGGCGAAAACCTTCGGGCGTGTAACCGCGGCGGCGCGCGCCGACCAGGGTCGGCATGCGCGGATCGTCCCAGCTGTCGACATGGCCTTCTTCGACGAGCTGGATCAGCTTGCGTTTCGACAACACAACGTAGGTCAGATTGAGCCGCGCGAATTCGATTTGCCGCGGCAGCGGGCGCTTCAGCTTGCCGCCGTCGGCGAGCCGTTCGTTGAACCATTCGTACAACGGGCGATGGTCTTCGAATTCGAGCGTGCAAATCGAATGCGTGATGTCCTCGAGCGCGTCGTTGACGCCGTGCATCCAATCGTAGCTCGGATAGATGCACCAGTCGTTGCCGGTGCGGTGGTGCTCGGCGTGGCGAATGCGATACATGACCGGGTCGCGCAGGTTGATGTTCGGCGAAGTCATGTCGATTTTCGCGCGTAACACGTGCGCTCCATCGGCAAACTCGCCGGCTTTCATGCGACCTAACAGGTCGCGGTTTTCGGCGATCGGCCGATCGCGGTAAGGACTGTCCTTGCCGGCTTCAGTCAACGTGCCGCGGAATTTGCGCATTTCGTCGGCAGTCAGGCTATCGACGTAGGCCAGGCCGCGCTCAATCAGGTGCTCGGCGAATTCGTAAAGCCTGCCGAAATAATCCGACGCGTACGAAAGATGCGGCCCCCAGTCGAAACCCATCCACTTGACCGCATCGAGGATGGAGTCGACGTACTCCTGTTCTTCCCTGATCGGATTGGTATCGTCGAAACGCATATGGCACACGCCGCCATAATCGCGTGCGAGACCGAAGTTCAGACAGATCGATTTGGCATGGCCGAGGTGCAGATAGCCATTCGGCTCGGGCGGAAAGCGCGTTTCGACGCGGCCGCCGTACTTGCCGCTCGCGTTGTCGGCATCGACGATATTGCGAATGAAATTCGCGAGC
Organism: Burkholderiales bacterium; assembly: GCA_013695435.1. Taxonomy (NCBI): domain Bacteria; kingdom Pseudomonadati; phylum Pseudomonadota; class Betaproteobacteria; order Burkholderiales; species Burkholderiales bacterium. The sequence goes on from JACDAM010000012.1 coordinate 2,458, forward strand.
TGATCGAGGGCCGCATCGCCGTTGCCGGCGGCGCTTTGATTTGATGCGGTCGGCATATTCAGGCTATTCGGAAAAGCGCTGTCGAAAAAGACGCAAGAGCTGGTCGAATTTACCCGAAAGGAGTTGCAGGTACAACCGATCGGGGGTGGGAAACAGTTATCCGCCAGGCGTAGTGTGCTTTGGTTTACGGCTGATCTGCTCGGTACTCGCACCCGGATCTTCCTCCCCCGTCATCGAGGTCATCGCATCGTCTTCGTCAAGGTGGGAATCATCAACCGGTTTGGCCGCACGCATCGCCAATCGCGTAATCGTCGTCCAATCGCGATTGGCGATAGCGTCCCGCGGCGCGAGCCATGAGCCGCCGACGCAGACAACATTGTCGAGCGCGAGGTAGTCCGCGAACGTTTTTTCGTCGATTCCGCCGGTCGGACAAAACGCCACGTCGGCAAACAGTTCGGCAAATGACGCCAGGGCCGCTAAACCGCCGCCCCGCTGCGCGGGAAAAAACTTCAACTCGTGAAAGCCCGCGTTACGCGCCGCCATGATTTCGGTAGGCGTCATGGCGCCTGGCAAATAAGGCATGCCGCATGCGCGCGCCGCTTCCGCAAGTTCCGGTGAAAACCCCGGGCTCACTGCAAAGCGGGCGCCGGCATCTTTGGCGCGCTGAAATTCGTCGGCGCGCGTAACCGTGCCGACGCCCACAACGGCATCCGGGACGTCCGCCGCGATCGCCGCGATAGCCGCCAAGCCAACCGGCGTGCGCAAGGTAATTTCGAGAACACGCAGGCCGCCGGTAACGAGCGCGCGTGCAAGCGGAATCGCATCTTCCTCGCGCCCGATGACAAGCACCGGAATCACCGGCGCGATGTCGAGGATTTCGCGGATGTTCATGCCGCAGGCTCGATCATTTTCGGTTCCTCCTTTGCAGCCTCGGCGCCATCAGAGGTCAATAGACCGGTTGCCGAAAAGCTTGTCGCGCCTTGTTCGGCCGTCGCCGCAACGCTGCGGAACACGCCGAACAGCTCGCGCCCGCAGCCTTTTTCGTTGCCGGTCAAATCCCCTGTCTTTGGCCGGCGAATGTTCCATTCGTCAAGCCCGACACGCGCTTCCAGAATGCCGCGCTCGCTGTCGAGCAGGATCATGTCGCCGTCGCGCACCTTGGCCAGCGGTCCGCCCATCGCACATTCGGGCGTGACATGGATAGCCGCCGGCACTTTGCCCGAAGCCCCCGACATCCTGCCGTCCGTAACCAATGCGACCTTGAAGCCGCGCTTTTGCAACACACCGAGTTCCGGCGTGAGCTTGTGCAGTTCCGGCATACCGTTCGCGCGCGGCCCCTGGAAGCGCACGATGGCGACGAAATCACGCTCGAGCCTCCCCGCCTGAAATGCGGCGAGGACGGCATCCTGCGTGTCGAAAACAAGCGCCGGCGCCTCGATCACGCGATGCGCGGGGGCGACGGCGGAGGTCTTGATTACCGCGCGGCCCAGATTACCTGTCATCAGCTTCAGGCCGCCATCCGCGCTGAACGGATCGCTGACCGGCCGCAGAATGTTCGGATCCAGGCTGATCCGCGGCGCCGGGCGCCAGGCAAGCCTGCCTTGGTCGAGCCACGGCTCCTCGCGATAACGTTGTAAATCGCCTGCCGCCACCGTTGCAACGTCTGCGTGCAACAAGCCGGCATCGATCAGTTCGCCGATCAAAAATCCCATACCGCCCGCCGCCTGGAATTGATTGATATCCGCCGCGCCGTTCGGATAGATCCTTGCCAGAAGCGGTATGCGATCCGACAGATCGCTGAAATCGTCCCAGTTGATATCGATGCCCGCGGCGCGGGCAATCGCAACCAGATGCATGGTGTGATTCGTCGAGCCGCCAGTCGCGAGCAAGCCGACGATCGCATTGACGATGGCGCGCTCGTCGACGACGTGTCCGATCGGCGTGTATTCGCTGCCGCGCGGCGTGATCGCGGCAGCGCGCTTCGCCGCTTCCGCCGTCAACGCGTCGCGCAACGGCGTGTCCGGATTGACGAAAGCCGCGCCCGGCAGATGCAGGCCCATCACTTCCATCATCATCTGATTGCTGTTGGCGGTGCCATAAAAGGTACACGTGCCCGGCGCGTGATAAGACTTCATCTCGGTTTCGAGCAGCGCTTCACGATCGATTTTTCGTTCGGCAAAAAGCTGACGCACGCGCGCTTTTTCGTCGTTGGCGATGCCGGTCGGCATCGGTCCGCCGGGGACGAAGATGACGGGGAGATGACCGAAGCTCAACGCACCGATCAAAAGCCCGGGCACGATCTTGTCGCAAACGCCGAGGCACAGCGCGGCATCGAACAGATTGTGCGACAGGGCGATGGCCGTGCTCATCGCGATCACGTCGCGCGAGAACAACGACAGCTCCATCCCCGGCTGACCCTGCGTCACGCCATCGCACATCGCAGGCACGCCTCCCGCGAACTGCGCGACTACGCCGGCTTCGTTCGTGGCCGCTCTGAGGATTTGCGGAAAGCGTTCAAACGGTTGATGCGCCGATAAAACATCGTTGTACGAGGAGACAATCGCGATGTTCGCTCGGGCGTTGTCGCGTATCCTCGCTTTCGCTTCGGGTGGCAATGCCGCCATGCCGTGCGCGAAATTCGTGCACGACAAGCTCTTGCGCAACGGCCCTGCTTTCGCGGCTTCGTCGATGCGCCGCAGATAGGCGGGACGCGTTGCGCGGCTGCGTTCGCGTATGCGTTCAGTGACGGCGATCACTGTCGAATCAGGCTTGGGGAAATTCACGGCGTGAAATACTGTCTGGAAGCAGGGGTCGCGCGCAGGTCGAATAACTGTTTAGTATAGTCCCCGTGATGAATGTTCCAATCTGCAAATAACCGGCTCGCAAGCACGGCACTTTAACGATAATGCCGGACAAATCAATCTACGGCGCCTTTCCGCACCCACCATGACGCAAACGCAATCCCAAAACTTCGACATGATCGTATTCGGCGGAAGCGGCGATCTGGCGATGCGGAAGTTGCTGCCCGCGCTTTACTATTTGCACCGCGATCCGGATTTTCCAAAGGGCCGCATCACCGCCGTCGCCCGGCAAACCCTTACGCGCGACGCTTACCTTGCCATGGTCGAGGAGCATCTGCGCAAGCACATTCCGGCCAGCGATTGGGTGGATGACGATCGAAACGGATTTTTCGAACGCATCGACTACTGCGCGATGGACGCCAAGCAATTCGGCGATTATGAAGCGCTGTCCGCCAAGCTCGAAGGGCGCGAGGAGCGCGTGCGCGTGTTTTATCTCGCGACCGTGCCCGAACTATTCAGGTCGATTAGCGCGAATCTCGATGCCGCGGGTTTGATCACGAAGGAAGCGCGCGTCGTGCTCGAAAAACCAATCGGCCGCGATCTCGCCTCGGCCAACCGCATCAACGACGAAGTCGGCGCAGTGTTCGATGAACACCAGATTTACCGCATCGATCACTATCTGGCCAAGGAGACGGTGCAGAACCTGATCGCGATGCGCTTCGGCAATACGCTGTTCGAGCCGTTGTGGCGGCGTGGCTGGATCAGTTACGTGCAGATCACCGTCGCCGAGCAAATCGGCATGAGCGGGCGCGGCAGCTACTACGAAACCTCGGGCGCGCTGCGCGACATGGTGCAAAACCATTTGCTGCAACTACTGTGCGTGATCGCCATGGAGCCCCCGAACAGCCTGGCGCCGGACGCGATGCGCGACGAAAAGCTCAAAGTTCTGCGCGCGCTGCGCCCGCTTTCCGGACAGCAGGCGCTGGCGAAAACCGTGCGCGGTCAATACCGCGGCGGTGTGATCGAGGGTGCAGCCACGCCCGCTTATCGCGAAGAAGAGCACGTTTCGCCGGACAGCCGGGTCGAGACTTTCGTCGCGCTGAAAGCGGAACTCGATTCATGGCGCTGGGCCGGCATTCCCTTTTTTCTGCGCACGGGGAAAAGGCTGCAACAGCGCTTGTCGGAAATTGTCATAACTTTCCGCGAGGTCCCGCATTCGATCTTCGATACGGGTAACGCGATCGAGTCGAACCGGCTGGTCATACGTCTGCAGCCTGACGAAAGCGTCAAGCTGTATCTGATGGCTAAAGTGCCGGGCGACGAGATGCGCCTGAAGCCGGTCAGCCTGAATCTCGATTTCAGGGAATCGTTCAAGACGCATGAGGCCGGCGCGTATGAACGGCTGTTGATGGACGTTATTCGCGGCAAGCTCACGCTGTTCATGCGCCGCGACGAAGTGACTGCGGCATGGCAGTGGATCGAGCCTGTCCTCGAGGCCTGGAAGGGCGGCGAGGATGCGCCGAAGCCGTACGCCGCGGGCACTTGGGGTCCGCCCGCCGCAAGCGCCTTGATCGGACGCGACGGCTATCACTGGAACGAGGAAAGTTGAGCGACTCTCCCGAATCATTGGCTGCTATCGGCAGCGCAGGCGGCGGCAATGAGCCCATCGTGCATCGTTTCGATGACGGCGCGGCTTTGGCGTCCGAGATGGCGCGACGCATTGCGGATCGACTGGCAACCGCCATCGCAGTCAGGGAAAAAGCGACTCTCGTCCTTTCAGGCGGCCGCACGCCGATTCCGTTTTTCGAGCAACTGCGACAGCGGACCCTGCCTTGGGCCAGGCTTGTCATCACCCTGGCCGACGAGCGCTGGGTTTCAGCCACGTCGGCCGATAGCAACGAGCGTCTGGTTCGCGACCATTTGCTGCAAGGCGATGCGGGCATGGCGCGCTTCTTTGGACTGAAAAATGCGGCGCCTACACCTCATGAAGGCTTGCCGAACTGTTCGGCCATGCTCGGTCAACTGCCGCGACCATACGACGTTGTTGTGCTCGGCATGGGCGACGATGGCCACTTCGCGTCATTGTTTCCGGACACTTCCGGGCTAGCTGCGGCGCTCGATCCTTATAGCGAGGCGCGCTGCGTCGCGGTCAATTCGCCGTCAGCACAGTACCAGCGCATGAGCCAGACGCTGGCGGCACTGGTCGATGCCAGGCTGCTGGTTTTGCATATCGAAGGTGAACGCAAATGGCGGCGCTACCGGGAAGCGCTGGACAGCGGTCCGGCGCGCGAATTGCCGGCGCGCGCCTTGCTCGGTCAGCAACGGACTCCCGTAGAAGTCTACTGGGCGCCGTAAGGTGTTGTTATCGTCGGGTAAATCGGACTCAAAAAAATCTTGCCCGGGCGCTGAAAATGACTGGGCCAGGAATGCTGCGGATACGCCTTATTGTTTCAATTAGCACGCAATTTTGATAGAATCTCGCAGTTAATTTCCAGATGGGCTTCCAGCCCATTTTTTATTTGCTGTCAGCTTTTCGCTTCCGGGCCGCGCATGGATTTGCGTAAATCGATCGAGCCCGCGCTGGTTGGCCTCGGCTATGAGTTGGTTGCGCTGGAAAGCGCAGGGCAGGGGCGCGCGATGCGGGTCTTCATAGACAAACCCGACGGTGTCAACATAGACGACTGCACCCTGGTCAGCAATCATCTGACACGCCTGCTTGCGGTCGAAGGTTTCGATTACAGCAGACTGGAAGTTTCATCGCCGGGGCTCGATCGGCCGCTGACGCGGCCCGAGGACTTCGTGCGGTTTACCGGACAAAAGGCGCGCGTCAGGTTGCGCATTCCGCATGCGGGGCAGAAGAACTTCGTCGGCATCCTGCGCGGATTCGCCGATGGTGTGCTGCAGATCGAGGTGGATGGCAAGTCGCTTGAATTCGGACTCGCCGATCTTGAGAAGGTCCGACTTGCGCCCGATCTATAGTTGGAGATAAAGATGAGCCGCGAAATTCTATTATTGGTCGATGCGCTGGGACGTGAGAAGAACGTCGCCAAGGAAATCGTGTTTGGCGCGCTCGAATTGGCGCTCGCTTCCGCGACCAAGAAAAAATTTGCAGAGGACATCGACGTGCGCGTCGAAGTCGATCGCACGACCGGCGAGCATTCGGCATTCCGGCGCTGGCTGGTCGTCGCGGATGATGCGGTCGAAATGCCCTTGCAGCAGATCGCCTTGAGCGAAGCGCAACAGCGCGATCCGGAAGTCGAACTGACCGATTCCATCGAGGAGCCGCTCGAGCCGGTCGAATTCGGTCGCATCGGCGCGCAAACCGCGAAACAGGTCATTCTGCAGAAAATCCGCGATGCCGAGCGCGAGCAGATCCTGAACGATTTTTTGCTGCGCAAGGAGCATCTGGTCAATGGTGTGATAAAGCGCATGGAGCGCGGCAACGCCATCATCGAATCCGGTCGCGTCGAAGCGCTGCTGCCGCGCGACCAGATGATCCCCAAGGAGAATTTGCGGGTTGGCGATCGCGTGCGCGCCTTTCTGGCAAGGATCGATCGCGCCGCGCGCGGCCCGCAGCTGGTGCTGTCGCGCGTCTCTCCCGAATTTCTGGTCAAGCTGTTCGAGCTTGAGGTGCCTGAAATTGAAGAGGGTCTGCTGGAAATCAAGGCGGCGGCGCGTGACCCGGGTTCGCGTGCGAAAATCGCGGTCAAATCTAACGATCCCCGCATCGATCCGATCGGCACCTGCGTCGGCATGCGCGGTTCGCGCGTGCAGGCGGTCACCGGCGAACTGGCAGGCGAGCGCGTCGACATCATTTCGTGGTCGGCCGATCCCGCGCAATTCGTTATCAATGCGCTGGCGCCGGCTGAGGTTTCCAGCATCGTCGTCGACGAGGAAAAGCACAGCATGGATATCGTCGTCGACGAAGACAATCTAGCGCAGGCGATTGGCCGAGCCGGTCAGAACGTCAAGCTCGCATCGGAACTGACCGGTTGGGAAATCAATCTTATGACGGTCGAGGAATCGCATAAAAAGAACGAGGAAGAGTTTGCGACAGTGCGCTCGCTCTTCATGGAGAAACTCGATGTCGACGAGGAAGTCGCCGACATTCTCGTGCAGGAAGGCTTTTCGACCCTGGAGGAGGTTGCCTATGTCCCGCTGACCGAAATGCTCGAAATCGAATCGTTCGACGAGGATACGGTCAATGAGTTGCGCAGCCGTGCGCGGAATTCGCTGCTGACGCAGGCGATCGCCTCCGAAGAACGGGTCGAGAATAACGCCGAGGATTTGCTGACGCTTGAAGGCATGGATAACCAGACCGCGCGCGAGCTGGCCGCCAAGGGCGTGACGACCATCGAAAATCTTGCCGATCTCGCGCTCGACGATCTGGTGGAAATGACGGGTATGGACGCCGAGCGGGCTAAACAATTGATCATGACGGCCCGCGCGCCGTGGTTTGCGTGAGCGTGGTTTGCGTAAGTTGAGGGAGTTCGGTAATGGCACAGATTAATGTCGTGGAATTCGCCGGCGAGCTGGGTTTGCAGCCGGCCGTGCTGCTCGAGCAGTTGCAGGCGGCCGGAGTCAACAAAAAGCTCGTTGAAAGCACTGTCCTCACCGAACACGACAAGACCCAGTTGCTCGACTATTTGCGGCGCGTGCATGGCGCCAAGGAGAGCAAGAACAAGATCACGCTGACCCGCCGCCAGACCACCGAGATCAAGAAAGCCGACAGCACCGGGCGCGCGCGCACGATTCAGGTAGAGGTGCGCAAAAAACGCGTGTTCGTCAAACGCGATCCGGCGGAAACGGCGCTTGCTGTCGAGCCGACGCCGCAGCCGGAGCCGCCAGTCAAGATCGCGGCCGCGCCGGCGCCGGCCGCGCCCATCATCGATGCCGCCGAAAAGGCGCTGCGAGAAAACGAAGCGAAGCAGCAGGCTGAATTGCGCGCGCGGCAAAGCGAAGAGCTGCGCAGCAAACAGGAACAGAAAGACAAGCGGAAGGCCGGCGCGGAAGCTCGGGAAGCGCAGAGTTCCGACGCTGCTCCCGTCGTTGCCGAAGCCCTGCCGCCGGTCGCTGCGGTTGCGGGCGAGGTTCCAGCCGCCGAAGCGACGACGACTGCCCCGGGAGCAACCGATCATACCCTGCATAAGCCGGTCGCCAAGCCTGCCGACAAGGCCGCCAAGCCGAAAGGCGCGAAAAAGCCGACCAAACAGACGACGTGGAAGGATGATTCGCTCAAGCGCCGTGGTTTGAAAACCCGCGGCGATACCGGCGGAATGGGGTGGCGCGATCGCCGTTCGGCAAAACCGAAAGCCGACGACAACCTGCTTCACGGATTCTCGCTGCCGACCGAGCCGCGCGTCTTCGAAGTGATGGTGCCGGAGACGATCAGCGTCGCCGCGCTCGCACAAAGAATGTCGGTGAAGGCGGCCGAAGTTATCAAGGCATTGATGAAGTTGGGCTCGATGGTGACTATAAATCAGGTGCTCGATCAGGACACCGCCATGATTCTGGTCGAGGAAATGGGCCATATCGCGAAGCGCGCCAAGCTCGATGATCCGGAAGCTTTCCTGAGCGGCGGCGAGACAGCGCCCGAAGTCTCGCTCGAACACCGCGCGCCGGTTGTCACCGTGATGGGGCACGTCGATCACGGCAAGACCTCATTGCTCGATCACATACGCCGCACCCGCGTTGCCAGCGGCGAAGCGGGCGGCATTACCCAGCATATCGGCGCCTATCACGTAGAGACGCCGCGCGGTATGGTCACGTTTCTCGATACACCGGGCCATGAAGCGTTTACCGCAATGCGTGCACGCGGCGCCAAGGTTACCGATATCGTCATTCTGGTCATCGGTGCTGATGACGGTGTCATGCCGCAGACGATAGAAGCGATTCATCACGCGAAAGCGGCAAAGGTGCCGATCGTGGTTGCGCTGAACAAGATCGACAAGCCGGAAGCCAATCCCGAGCGCATACGCCAGGAACTGGTTACGCACGAAGTCGTTCCCGAAGCTTGGGGCGGCGACACCATATTCGCCGAAGTCTCGGCCAAAACCGGTCAGGGCATCGATCAACTGCTCGATAGCGTATTGCTGCAGGCCGAAGTGCTCGAGTTGACCGCCTCCAGGCAAACTCCCGCGAAAGGTATCGTGATCGAAGCGCGGCTGGATAAGGGCCGGGGGCCGATCGCGACCATACTCGTGCAATCCGGGACATTGAAACGCGGCGATATTCTCCTCGCGGGCGCCGCCTTCGGACGCGTGCGCGCCATGCTCGATGAAGCCGGCAACGCTATCCAGGAAGCCGGCCCGTCGATACCTGTCGAGATTCAGGGTTTGTCTGAAGTGCCGGCGGCCGGCGAAGACGTGCTGGTGGTCAGCGACGAGAGGAAGGCGCGCGAAATCGCGTTATTCCGCCAGGGTAAATTCCGCGATGTGAAACTGGCGAAGCAGCATGCGGCCAAGCTCGAGAACATGTTCGAGGAAAGCGGCGTCCAGGTCCGCACACTGTCGCTGATCGTGAAAGCCGACGTGCAAGGCTCTTACGAAGCGCTATCGCACGCGCTGCAGAAGCTTTCGACCAGCGAAGTCAAGGTCAACATCATTCATACCGCCGTTGGCGCGATCACCGAATCGGACATCAATCTGGCGCTGGCTTCCAGCGCGGTGGTGATCGGCTTCAACAGCCGCGCCGATGCGACAGCGCGCAAGCTGATCGGAACGACCGGTGTCGATGTCCGCTATTACAACATCATTTACGACGCGGTCGACGAGATCAAAGCCGCGTTGTCGGGCATGCTCGCGCCGGAACGCAAGGAAAGTATCACCGGCCTCGTCGATGTGCGGCAGGTCTTCCGGATTTCCAAGGTCGGCGCGGTTGCCGGTTGTTTCGTGCTCGAAGGCAGCATCAAGCGCGGCGCCTCGATTCGCGTGCTGCGGGAGAATGTCGTGATCCACAGCGGCGAACTCGATTCGTTGAAACGCTTCAAGGATGACGTGCGCGAAGTCAAAGCCGGTTTCGAGTGCGGGTTGTCGGTAAAAAACTTCAACGACATCAACGTCGGCGACCAGCTCGAAGTCTACGAAGTCGTCGAGGTCGCGCGCTCGCTGTAAGCCTCGGACGCTGTTCGTTCATGCCGAAAGATTATCCGCGCAGCCTGCGCATTGCCGAGCTGATTCAGCGTGAACTCGCCGAGCTGATCCGGCTGCGGTTGCATGATCCGCGCGTCGGTATGGTGACGATTACCGATGTGGACGTCAGCTCGGATAACAAGCACGCAAAAGTTTTTTTTACCGCGCTCATAAGTCAGGAGCAGTTGGCGGATGTGTCCGCCGGCTTGCAGCACGCGGCCGGGTTTCTGCGTAGCGAACTGGCGCGAAGTCTGAAGCTGCGCGTCGTTCCGGATCTGCATTTCGCGCACGATCCATCGGTCGAGCGTGGCGCCCGTTTATCGAAGCTGATCGATGACGCGCTGCATGCCGGCACCGATCAGGTCGAGTAGCGTGCAGAAACAAACGCAGCGCCGTGATCTGGATGGCGTGCTGTTGCTGGACAAGCCAGCCGGCATCACCTCGAACGCGGCGCTGCAGCGGGTGAAGCGCTTGTACGGGGCAGCGAAAGCCGGACATTGCGGAACGCTGGACCCGATGGCGACGGGGCTTTTGCCCGCCTGTTTCGGTGAGGCCACCAAGTTTTCCGCTGGATTGCTCGATGCGGCCAAGACTTATCAAGCGACTATTAAGTTCGGCATCACGACGACGACTGGTGATGCGGAAGGCGAAGTGCTCGCTGATTGCGGCGCGGTCGATGTGCAGCGCAGCCGGATCGAAGCGGCGCTGGTTCATTTCGTCGGCGATATTCAGCAGGTTCCGCCGATGTACAGCGCGCTGAAGCGCGACGGCAAAGCGCTGTACACCTATGCGCGACAGGGAATCGAGCTGGAGCGGGCGCCGCGTTTCGTTCATATTTTCCGGATCGAATTGATAGCTGCGCCCGGGGATGAGGTCGCGCGTGCGCGACCGGACGAAATCGATCTCCGCGTTCGCTGCAGCAAAGGTACGTATGTTCGCGTGCTTGCCGAAGACATCGGCAGGGCGCTCGGCTGCGGCGCCCATCTGAAGGCATTGCGGCGCGTGGCGGTCGGCGGATTACATGTAGACCATGCGCTGACGTTTACGCAACTCGAGGCGATGACGTCCGGCGAGCGCGACAGCAGGCTGCTTGACGAAGACAGCCTGTTATCCACGCTGCCCTCGGTCACACTCGACGCTGCCGACAGCCGCGCGCTATTGCAGGGGAAGCGGGTTTGTTGCGCGCTGGAAGCGAGCGCCGGCAGTTTACGCATTTACGATCAAGATCATCGTTTTCTCGGCATCGGCGAAATCGCCGCGGAAGGCCTGATATCGCCGAAACGGCTGATCAGCACCGAGCGCTTTGCGTAGCGGTTTGGGCTTAGGTAAAATAACCGATTATTCCGGAGGAAGCATGACGATCACTACGACCGACAAGGCCCGCATCATGGGCGATTACCAGCGCGCCCAGGGCGATACGGGTTCTCCCGAAGTCCAGGTCGCTTTGCTGACGGCGCGTATCAACGGCCTGACAGATCATTTCAAATCGCACGTCAAGGATCATCACTCGCGCCGCGGTCTGCTGCGTATGGTGAGTCAGCGCAGGAAACTGCTCGATTATCTGAAGACAAAGAATGCCGACAGCTACCGCGGCCTGATCCAGCGGCTCGGCCTGCGCAAATAGTTTCTAAGGCGTAGTTGTACAGCGTGGGTTTCTACATCGAAACGATATGACATCAAAGGATTACCATTGAAACATAAGAAAACGTTGAGTTATGGCTCCCAGCAATTGACGCTGGAAACCGGCGAAATCGCCCGTCAAGCACACGGTGCGGTCTTGGTGAGTCTCGACGATACGGTGGTGCTGGTCACGGTGGTCGGTAAGAAATCAGCCAAACCAGGGCAGGATTTTTTTCCGCTGACTGTCGATTACCAGGAACGCACCTACGCCGCCGGGAAAATACCCGGCGGTTTTTTCAAGCGCGAAGGCCGCCCATCGGAGAAGGAAACTCTCACCTCGCGCCTCATTGATCGGCCGATTCGTCCCTTGTTTCCTGATGACTTTTACAATGAAATTCAGGTTGTTGCGACTGTTCTTTCATCCAACAACGAGGTTGATTCCGATATCCCAGCGATGATAGGCGCATCGGCCTCGCTGGCGCTTTCCGGCATTCCCTTCGACGGGCCGATCGGCGCGGCGCGGGTTGGCTACAGCAATGGCGAATATGTGCTGAACCCGACTGCGTCCGACCTCAAGAATTCGCGATTGAATCTGGTCGTCGCTGGAACATCGCAAGCGGTTTTGATGGTCGAATCCGAGGCCGACCAGTTGTCGGAAGACATCATGCTGGGCGCGGTCGTATTCGGTCACGAGCAAATGCAGGCGGTGATCAATACGATCAACGAACTCGCCGATGAAGCCGCGCGCCCGATGTGGGACTGGGTCGCGCCGGAAAAGGACCAGGCACTGATCGCGCGCGTGACGCAATCGGTCCAGGCGGATCTGAGTGAGGCTTATCGTATCAAACAGAAGCAGGCGCGCACCGAGAAGGTCGATGCAATTCGGGATCGTATCGTGAGTGAGCTGGCCGCTGACGAAACCGTCGATCCCAATACCGTTAAAGATACCTTTTTTGCGCTCGAGTCGAAAATCGTGCGCGGGCAGATCCTCGATGGTGAACCGCGCATAGATGGGCGCGATACGCGAACCGTACGGCCGATCACGATACGCACGGGCGTGCTGCCGCGCGCGCATGGTTCGGCTTTGTTTACCCGCGGGGAAACCCAGGCGTTGGTCGTCGCGACCCTGGGCACGGCGCGCGATGAGCAGATCATCGATGCGCTGCAGGGTGAGTATAAAGAACGCTTCATGCTTCACTACAATATGCCGCCGTACGCGACCGGCGAGACTGGTCGCGTAGGCAGCCCGAAACGGCGTGAAATTGGCCACGGCCGTCTTGCCAAGCGTTCGCTACTGGCGGTTTTACCGGCACCCGAAGATTTTGCGTATGCGCTGCGTATCGTGTCGGAAATCACCGAGTCGAATGGATCGAGTTCGATGGCATCGGTCTGCGGAGGTTGTCTGGCCATGATGGATGCCGGCGTGCCCTTGAAGGCGCATGTCGCCGGCATTGCCATGGGCTTGATCAAGGAAGGAAATCGCTTCGCGGTCCTCACCGATATTCTCGGTGATGAAGATCATCTCGGCGACATGGATTTCAAGGTGGCCGGCACTGAGCAAGGCATTACGGCTTTGCAGATGGATATCAAGATCAACGGCATCACCAACGACATCATGCGCGTCGCGCTCGATCAGGCGCGCGAAGGCCGTTTGCATATCCTGAACATCATGCAGCAGGAATTGCACGATCCGCGCAGCGAGATTTCGGCCTATGCGCCGCGTATTATCACTATGAAAATCAAACCGGAAAAAATCCGCGACGTCATCGGCAAAGGCGGGGCGGTCATACGCGCGCTGACGGAAGAAACCGGAACTTCGATCGATATTGCGGAAGACGGCACGATAACGATCGCGTGCGTCTCTTCGGAGGCTGGTCTGCTTGCAAAAAAACGGATCGAGGATATTACGGCCGAAGTCGAAGTCGGCCGCGTTTACGATGGCACGGTGCTGAAGCTGCTCGATTTCGGCGCCATCGTCAGTGTGCTGCCGGGTAAAGACGGCCTGCTGCACATTTCCCAAATCGCCAATGAACGCGTGAACGCCGTGTCCGATCATTTGAAGGAAGGCCAGGCGGTCAGAGTCAAGGTACTGGAAGCCGACGACAAAGGACGTTTGCGGCTCAGCATGAAAGCCGCGACAGCCGAGGAAGTGCCTCAGCAATAGCAACCGTTTTCGAGGAATAAAAAAAGCTGCTATTTAAAAAGCAGCTTTTTTATTACCGGTGAAGTCTCGAAAACGACGTCGACGCCGGAACGATGACGAGTTACTTGGCCACCTGCTTTTCCCTGAGCTCGTCCAGCGTTTTGCAGTCTATGCATAAAGTCGCGGTTGGCCTTGCCTCAAGACGCTTGAGCCCGATTTCGATTCCGCAACTGTCGCAGTAGCCGTATTCGCCCAAGTCGATCTTGCCGACCGTTTCGTCTATTTTTTTGATGAGCTTGCGTTCGCGATCACGGTTGCGAAGTTCGAGCGCCATGTCCGATTCCTGGCTCGCCCGGTCATTCGGATCGGCGAAAACCGTCGCTTCGTCCTGCATGGTATGCACAGTGCGATCAATATCCCGGCTGAGCTCGATCTTGAGCGTCTCGAGGACCTTGCGGAAGTGCGCAAGCTGTTTTGGGTTCATGTATTCCTCCCCTTTTTTCGGCGTATAGGGGCTCGTTTGTTTGCGTGGTTCAGCAGCCATGACTATCTCTGGTTCCAAAAGAAAAACAGGTTAAACATCAAAAACGGAATTATACCGCAAGTTGGGTAACGTCAGCGCGGCGCGGCCGCCTGGCGCAAATTGACGGCCTGAATCCGAAACGGTATATTGCGCGCTTTCCGGGGTGTAGCGTAGCCTGGTAGCGCGCCTGGTTTGGGACCAGGATGTCGGGAGTTCAAATCTCTCCACCCCGACCATCGATTTGCCCCGTTTGCCGTTGTCCGGCATCCGTAAAATGCGTTCGTTGATTGCGTTCCTGCGGGTCGTTCGCTTGGTTGGCTACTGTGCCCGTAGCTCAACTGGATAGAGCACCAGCCTTCTAAGCTGGGGGTCGCAGGTTCGAGTCCTGCCGGGCACGCTCTTATCGCAGAATATCGCGGAATTGTTCCGACGGTGGCTGTAGCTCAGTTGGTAGAGTCCTGGATTGTGATTCCAGTCGTCGTGGGTTCGAGTCCCATCAGCCACCCCATCGCACGATAAAACCCCGAAGTTTTCGCCGAAGTTTTCGCTTGTGCGTGATGCGTTGGTAGACGCAAGCACAAGCAACTCGAACACGGCAATCAGCGTTTCGCCAGTCGCGGTTCGGTAAGCGCACCCTCGTTGACCAGCGCAGGCTCGATCCGCATCTCCGGCGCGCCGCTCGCAGACCGGGCGCGCAGTGCAAGCCGGTAGCGCCGATCGCTCGCCGCGAGCACGCCGCCTATGGCCATGATCAAGCATCCACCCCAGATCCAGTCGACGAAAGGCTTGTGGTAAATGCGCACGCTCCAGGCGCCGTTGCCGACCGGCTCGCCAAGAGAAACATAAATATCGCGGAACAAGCCGGTATCGATCGCCGCTTCCGTCATTCCTGATTGCTGCACCGGATAAAAGCGCTTTTCGGGGTGCATGACTGTCATGCCGGCGCCGCCGTCGCTGACTTCGATCGTCCCGCGCAGCGCGGAAAAGTTCGGCCCGGCAATCTCGATTGCGCCCATGAAGCGGAAGTTATAGCCGCCGGCCAGTACGCTATCACCGACTTCCATGCGTACGTCTTTTTCTGTCTCGTAACCCTTGACCAACGT
>JACDAM010000013.1 GCA_013695435.1 Burkholderiales bacterium
CGTCGCGCGCTCCCGGCTACGGCTGGCCGATTGGCGAACGCGCCTGGATCAACCCGAGCCCGAACGCGCCGAACCTTTCGATGGCGCGCTGCTATGCAGGAACTGTCATGCTCGAAGGCGCAACCCTATCCGAAGGCCGCGGCACGACGCGGCCGCTCGAATTGTTCGGCGCGCCCGAAATCGATGCGCGCGCGCTGATCGCAACCATGCAAAAACTGGCGCCGCAGTGGCTGCGCGGCTGCCGGCTGCGAGAATGCTGGTTCGAGCCCACCTTCCACAAGCACGCCGGCAAGCTGTGCGCCGGCGTACAGATTCACGTCGAGGACGGCAGCTATGATCACGATGCCTTCCGGCCGTGGCGTTTGCAGAGCCTCGCGTTCAAGGCCTTGCGCAAGCTGCGCCCCGATTACGATCTGTGGCGCGATTTTTCCTATGAATACGAACACGATCGCCTCGCCATCGATCTGATCAACGGCAGCGAATTGCTGCGGCAATGGGTCGATGACGTGGCAGCCGAACCCGGCGATCTCGAAGCTTTGGCGGCGCCCGACGAAGCCGCCTGGCTGGATGAACGCGATCCCTTTCTGCTTTACCGCTGACCTGCGTAGCGCGGGCGGCGGTTGGAGGCTAGTATCAACCATATGACGCCATCATTTCGGGGCAGAATTCTGAAATTCGCGTGGACGCGGGGAGCAAGGCACCCCTTGCGGAACCGGAACCAATTGCCGTCCCCATGCGTATCTGGTAATGCCATGCGTCTTTCCCGCCGTCTTTTCCTGTGTACCTGCAAGCTCATCTGTGCGGCATATTTCACGGCCGCCGCGGTCAACATTGCGAGCGGCGCTACAATCTGCACGGTGCCCGAGGATTTGCGCCGCGCGCTGCCGGCCGCGCCGCCGAAGCTGGTTTACAAAACCCTGTGGGACAAGGGCGCCCCAATCGAAGAGTTTCCGCTCGGCATCGGCCATGTTCATCTGGCGCCGGGCGTCGACGGCACTTCGGATTGGTGGCAGCGCCTCGATCTGCCTTTGTCGGAGACCCCGGGGGCGCCGCCATTTGTTTGGATCGCCGACGGCTGGCTCGTGCGGCGCGACGGCAAGGTCGAGCCGTTCGATTCATCGGCCATGGTGGAAACCGGCTACGAGGTGCCGACCTTTATCGTGGTCGCTCGCCAGGAGGACGGCTGGCTAAAAATCCGCTATCTGGCGCCGGGCAATGGGCAGCCGTTCGCCTGGCTGCCTCCCTGCGCACTCACGGGCAAGATCAAGCTGACGTACACGCCATGGGGCAAGTGGTTCCTGCTGGAATGGATCGCGCCGCTGCGCTTCAGACTTGATACGCCGCACGTGCTGCGCGCCGCACCCGGCGTCGAGTCCGGCCGCGTCGGCATCGTCAGCGGCGACTATCATCTGGTGCCGGACGAAGTGCGCGGCGAGTGGATGCACGTCAAGGTCTCGCGACCTTCCGACTATTGCTCGGAACGGAGCAAGGAGAGCAAGGCGGAATTACGCGAGGGCTGGATCCGGTGGTTTTCGGAAGAAAAGGGGCCGTGGCTCTGGTATTCGCCGCGCGGATGCCAGGCAGATACCGAACGGGAGAAAAAATGATCAGACTTTATCAGTTCGAGCCGGCTTTCGGTTTGCCCAACGCGAGCCCGTTCTGCATGAAGCTGGAGACTTACCTGCGCATGAGCGGTTTGCCGTTCGAGATTGCGCCAAATGCGAATGTCATGAAGGCGCCGAAAGGCAAGATGCCGTATATCGAGGACAACGGTCACGCGATCGCCGATTCGACCTTGATCATCGAATATCTGAAGAAAACGTATGGTGACAAGCTCGACGCGAAGCTGTCATCCGAGCAGCGCGCGATTGCGCTCGCCATGCAGCGGCTGATGGAGGAGAACCTGTATTGGGCGGCAGTTTATTCGCGCTGGTTCGAGCCTGACGGCTGGCGTCTGACGCAGCAGGCGTTTCTTCGGCAAGCTGCCGCCACCTGTGAAAACGATAGTCTCGGCAGTTGCGCGGCGCGGAATGAAGCGCGAACTCCACGGCCACGGCATGGGCCGTCATACTTCCGATGAGATTTATGCGATCGGCAAAGCCGACATCGGCGCGCTCGCCGACCTTCTCGGCGACCGGCCTTTCGTCATGGGCGCGGAGCCGACGTCGGTCGACGCCGTTGCCTACGCGTTTTTAGCCAACCTGATCTGGGTGCCGCTCGATACGCCGCTCAAGCGCTACGCCCTCAGCCGGCCGAACCTCGAAGCGTATTGCCAGCGCATGAAATCGCGTTATTACTAAGGCTAGCAAAGACTAACGCGCTTTCATAAATGCCTAACCCGTATGTTGTCGTCCTCGCGCAAGCGGGGACCCAGCGACTTGCCTTGACGACACTGGATTCCTGCTTTCGCGGGAATGACGAGGTGCAGATAGCATTTATGCAAGGATGAGTAAGCCCTGGGAAGGCAGGCTGCGCTCATAGAGCGGCGTTTTTTTGTTTCCTGCACTTCCGTTTCGTTATAGCGTTCTCAGGAACGCGACCAGATCTTTCTTCTCGGCGTCGGTCAATTTCGTGCCGAGCACGACGTTGAAAAACTCGACCGTATCATCCAGCGTCAGCAAGCGGCCGTCGTGCAAATACGTTGGCGAATCCTTGATGCCGCGCAGCGGAAACGTCTTGATCAGGCCATCGCCGGCCGCCTTTTTGCCATTGACCATTTGCGTCTTGTAGAAACGCTCGGTCTTCAAATCGTGCATCAGATTGTCGGTATAGAACGGCGCCTGATGGCAACTGCCGCAATTGGCCTTGCCGAAGAACAATTCCTGCCCGGCCATTTCGGATTTGCTGGCTTTTGCGGCATCGAGTTTACCGGTCATCGGATCGAGTTTTGGCGCCGGCGGAAAGTCGAGCAGCGACTGGAACTCGGACATGTTGGCAACTTCGCTGCCGCGCTCAAGGATGCGCACGCCTTTCTTGGTCGCAATTACATTGTCGCCGTCGAAGTAGGCGCCGCGCTGCTCGAATTCGGTGAAGTCCTCGATGCTGCGCAGCGCGCGTTGCGAGCCGAACAGGCGCTGAATATTGACGCCGCGCAAGGTCGGAACGTCGAGGCGACGGCGAAATTCCTGCGGGCGCGTCTGCGGATCGAGGTGGGTCGCGCCATTGACGTGTCCGTTCGCATGGCAATCGAAACAAGTCACGCCGGCGCTCGGCGTATCGGTGCGGCGATCACCGGTCATATTGAATTGCTGCTGCATCAGCGGTGAGACCAGCAGCCTGACGCCGTCGAGCTGCTTGGGTGTCAGGATGCCGTTGAACAACTCGTAGTAATTCTGCGTGGTAACGAGCTTGCCCTGGCTGACGTCGCCGAGATCGGGTCGGCTGGTCAGAAAAATCGGCGCCGGAAATTCGGGCAGCAAATGATCGGGAAGATCGAAGTCGAGATCGAAGCGCGTCAGGTCCCTGAGCTTCTCGCCTTCCTGCTTCTTGATCTCGTCGATATGAAACTGCGGGAACACCATGCCGCCTTCGGCGTGGTTCGGATGCGACAGCGGCAGAAAGCCGGCCGGGAACAGATTTTTGTCGCGGATCGCGTCGGGGCTCAGGCCCGCGAGTTGCTGCCAGCTCGTGCCATTGGGCAACTTGACGCGCACGCCTTCCTGTACAGCCTTGCCTTTGCTCATGGTCACGCCCTTGGCCGGACGATCGCTCAGATCGTAGCGCTCGTTCAGCAGCTTTTTCTGGCGCTCCATGATCTCGGGCTTGGCTGCTTCCATGCGCGCCTTCACGGCTTCGAACGTTTCCTTGTCTACGACTGGCGCATAGCTCGACGGGACAGACGGGGACGGTTTCTTGTCCTGGGCGGAGGCGGCCGTAGAAAAAATCAGGGCGGTCGCGAATATTCCGCTGACCGCCCTGATTGCTGACTTGCGCTGGTTCCGGTTTATTGTCATGGCTTTCTCCCTTGTGATCGCGTATTGAGATCGCGACGCGAGCCCAAGTGACAGCGCGAGTTTAAGAGAAAACGTTGAATCTGAACTTGGGTTAATTACGGAATACGAGCTACGGAAAAGCCGTAATCGTTTGGCATTCGGATCGCCCGACGTTGGCATCACCTGACTTTAATTTGATAAGTTTTTCTTTTCCCTTGGCGGGAAATCGGAATGGGGGTCAGCGTATGCAGCGCGCATAGCAGGCATTCACCCACCCTGGCCCTCCCCGTCGACGTGGAGGGAATCATGCATAGGTAATTTGAAGCGCTCCCTCCCCACTTGGTTGGGAGGGCTTGGGGAGGGGATGCTACGACGCAGCTGCAGCAAGGCTCCGATTAGCCGAGCTGATGGAGCTGCGCCTGATTTTTTTCCAGCGTGTCGGTGAATTTGACGAGCCGCTCGCGTTCCTGCGCAACGACGTGTGCCGGCGCGCGTTCAACGAAAGCCGCGTTGGCGAGCTTTGCTTCGGCTTTGTCGATCTCCGTTTGCAGGCGCGCGATTTCCTTCAGCAGGCGGTCGCGTTCAGCGGCGAGATCGCGTTTGACTTCGAGCATCAGGCGAGTGTCGCCGACGATGGCAACGGCGGCATCCGCAGGCGGCAGATCGCCTTCCACGATTGTCACGCCGGATAATTTGGCAAGCGCCTGCAGATAGGACGAAAATGCATTGAGCATATCGCTGTCGCCGGACGCGATCAGCGGAATGCGCTGCGCCGGCGAGATGTTCATTTCCGACCGCAACTGGCGGCACGCGTTGACGATATCCTTCAGCATATCGATGTGCTTGCCGGCTTTCTCGTAAATCCGGCTTTTGTTCGGCTGCGGGTAGGTTTGCAGCATGATCGATGCGCCTTGCTTGCCCGCCAGCGGGGCGATCTTCTGCCATAGCTCCTCGGTGATGAACGGTATGATCGGATGGGCGAGGCGCAGCGTCGTTTCGAGCACGCGCACCAGCGTGCGGCGCGTCGTGCGGCTGATCAACTCGCTTCCTTCACCTTGCTGGCTCAACTGCACTTTGGCGAGCTCGAGATACCAGTCGCAATATTCGTCCCAGACGAATTCGTAAATCGCGCGCGCCGCCAGATCGAAACGGTATTCGCTCAAGCTCGCCACGACCTCGCCTTCCGCGCGCTGCAGACGACCGATGATCCATTTGTCGGCATCCGTGTATTCGAGCAGCAGCGTTTCGTCGAGCCCGACATCGCGGCCCTCGCAATTCATCAACACGAAACGCGCGGCGTTCCACAGCTTGTTGCAGAAATTGCGATAGCCTTCGCAGCGGTTCAGATCGAATTTGATATCGCGTCCGCCTGAGGCGAGGCTGGCGAACGTGAAGCGCAGCGCATCGGTGCCGAACGCCGCTATGCCATCCGGAAAATGCTTGCGCGTGGTCGCGCGGATCGCCTCGGCCTGCTTCGGGTTCATCAGGCTGGATGTGCGTTTGTCGATCAGCGCGTCGAGCGAAATGCCGTCGATCAGGTCGAGCGGATCGAGCACATTGCCTTTCGATTTGCTCATTTTCTGCCCTTCGGCGTCGCGGATCAGGCCGTGCACGTACACTTCGCGGAACGGTACCTTGCCGGTGAAATGCAGGCTCATCATCACCATGCGCGCGACCCAGAAGAAGATGATGTCGAAGCCTGTCACCAGCACCGAGGTCGGCAAAAAGGTTCGCAGCTCCGGCGTCTCTTCGGGCCAGCCCAAGGTCGAGAACGGCAATAGCGCCGAGCTGAACCAGGTATCGAGCACGTCTTCGTCCTGGCGCAAATGCGGGTGGCCGGCCTGCTGCCGCGCCTGCTCGACGTTGCGCGCAACGTACAGCTTGCCGTCCTCGTCGTACCAAGCCGGAATCCGGTGGCCCCACCAGAGCTGGCGCGAAATGCACCAATCCTGGATGTTAAGAAGCCACTGGTTATAGGTGTTTGCCCACGAATCCGGCACGAATTTGATGTCGCCGTTCGAGACCGCGAGCAGCGCCGGCTGCGCCAGTTGCTGCATGGCGAGAAACCACTGATCGGTCAGCATCGGCTCGACGATTGCGTGTGTGCGTTCGCCGCGCGGCACATTGATTTTGTGCGGCCTGGTGTCGGCGAGCAGATCGCGCTGTGCGAGATCGGCGACGATGCGCCGTCGTGCTTCACTGCGGTCGAGGCCGCGATAGGCCTGCGGAATCGCTTCGAGTACGCCGGGCGCGGATTCGGGCGCTGCGCCTGAATCTGTGCTGCCCTCAGCCGGCTCAGGCTGGGCGCTGATGATATGCGCGCGCTTGTCGAAAATGCAGATCAAACCGCCGGCCAGAGCGTTGGCGAGCGCGCCGTCCTTATGCCGCTGCCATACCTGGTAATCGTTGAAATCGTGCGCCGGTGTGATTTTGACGCAGCCGGTGCCGAATGCCGGATCGACGTACTCGTCGGCAATGACCGGAATCGAGCGGTTGCTGAGCGGCAAGCGGACTTTCTGACCGATCAGATCGCGATAGCGCCGGTCTTCCGGGTGCACGGCGACAGCGACGTCGCCCAGCAGTGTTTCGGGGCGCGTCGTCGCCACCACCAGATCGCGCCCTGAATTCTCGACCGGGTAGCGGATATGCCACATCGTTCCATCTTCTTCCCCGGACGTGACTTCGAGATCGGAGATCGCCGATTGCAGCACCGGGTCCCAGTTCACCAGCCGCTTGCCGCGATAGATCAGGCCCTGCTCATACAGCGTGACGAACACCTCGGTGACGGCGCGCGACAAGCCGGAATCGAGCGTAAAGCGATCGCGCGACCAGTCGCATGATGCGCCCAGGCGGCGCATTTGCCGGCTGATTGTCGAGCCCGATTCTTCCTTCCATTGCCAGACGCGTTTGACGAATGCTTCGCGCGTCATGTCGCTGCGGCTGATGCCCTTCTGTTCGAGCTGGCGTTCGACGACGATCTGGGTGGCGATGCCGGCATGATCGGTTCCCGGCTGCCACAGCGTGTTGTACCCCTGCATACGATGGGCACGGATCAGGCAATCCATCAAGGTATCCTGGAACGCGTGGCCCATATGCAGCGTGCCGGTCACGTTCGGCGGCGGCAGCATGATCGCGTAAGCCGGCTGCGTGCTTTGCGGGCTAGGCTTGAAGTAGCCGGCGGCATCCCAGCGCTCATACCAATATTGCTCGAGCGCCTCGGGTTCGTAGCTTTTTGACAGGTTGGCCGGAAGCTTTTCGTCCGGCGCCGCTGCTACATGTGCAGGCGGCGTTGCGTCGGATAAGGGCATCGGTTCCTGCGCAAGAGCTAAATCAGGGGGAGATAGTGGGCCCGATGTGCGGCCGGCGGCGCTCGCTGAGACGCGCAAAAAATCGCTGATCTCTGTCTTCAAATTGCCGGCGAAACGGCTCAGCGACGCTTCGAGCGCCGCGCTCAATTCCGGCACGCAGCGCTGCCCGAGCACGGCCGTGATTTTCGCGTCGAGGTTGGCGGCGAGTTTCTGGTATACGCCGGCCTCGATTTGAGCTATCTGCTCGTTAGTGAGAACAGCTTGAATTACGGGCTGAGCGGCGGGCAGAGCGGGAGCGGGGGGCTGAGCGGCGGAGGCCGCGCCCGGCTCCGCATCGGCCAACGGCGCCTCGTTTGGCGACGCCGTCGCGATCGCGACCGTTTCATTGGCAGCGAGCCCGGCGGGCGCCGACGCACTGGGCGCTTGCCAGCCGCGCTGTGCGGTGATTTCGCCCTCGGCGGCTTCGGCCTCGGCGCTCTTGTTCCCTGGGCTCTTATTCCTTATCCCCGCCGCAGCCGGCTTGGCGATTCTGCGCGGCGGTAGCGTGTCGCCCAGTGTTGGAATGTCGTTGGCGTCGTCGGCGCCGCGTGGCGCAGCAACGACCTCGGTCAAGGTCGGCACCGGGCTTTCCGCAAGCTCTGTATCGCGTTCGCTCCTTTTTCGCGTGAGCGGATCGACCGTTCGCGTATCGATTCTGCCACCGGCCGTCGCGTTCGGGTCGCGGGTTTTATTCTTCATGCCGAACCGCGCCGTTTCCGCCGTCCCCGCCGCTGCCCTTGCCGCTCATTTTTCCAATATCGTGCGTGCGGATTTCGTAACCGCGATCGCGATAAAAGCGGAAGCGTTCGCGGGCCAGTTGGCGGTCGTCGTCATCCATCCCGACGATTTCGATGACGCGCTGGAAACGACTGAAAATCGGCGGGCAATCGCTGCACAGATTAACCAGGAGATCATCGTGCGGCCCATTCGCCATCATCTGGTCGGCACGGTGATCGATAATAACGGGCGTGACATCGGCCAGAGGATCGCCAAACCGGCAGTGCGGGATGAAAGCGGTCGCTGGATAGTTCCACAGCAATTGATCGATCCGCGCCGCCATGGCGGTGTCGGCGGTCAGCATCAGCACCCGCAAATCGATTGCCATCGCCTTGCCGGCGAGGGTGCACGCGGTCTGCAGTTTGTCTTCGGCGTGCGTGTAAAAATCGATCTGCGTCATCAGTGAAGCCCCTAATCGGCAGCCGCCGCCCCCGCCTCGCTTTCGGCGGCGCTTTTTCGCGTTTTACCGGGCTTGCTCTCGGCGCGTTGAATCAGAAAACTGGTCAACAGCGGAACCGGCCGCCCGGTCGAGCCTTTTTTGGCGCCCGAGCGATAAGCGGTGCCGGCGATATCGAGATGCGCCCAGCGGTATTTTTTCGTGAAGCGCGCCAGAAAACAGGCCGCGGTGACGCTGCCGCCGGGCCGGCCGCCGATATTCGCCATATCGGCGAAATTGCTTTTCAACTGCTCCTGATAATCTTCCCACAGCGGCATTTGCCAGGCGCGGTCGTGGGCGATGTCGCCGGCATGCAATAGCTCGCGCGCCAGGGTGTCGTCATTGCTGAAAAGCCCCGATGCGACATGGCCGAGCGCAATCACGCAAGCGCCCGTCAAGGTGGCGATATCGATGACAGTCTCCGGTTCGTAACGCTCCGCATACGTCAGCGCGTCGCACAGAATCAACCTGCCCTCCGCGTCGGTATTCAGGATTTCGACGGTCTGGCCGGACATGCTAGTCACCACGTCGCCCGGTTTGGTTGCGGTTCCGCTCGGCATGTTTTCGCAGGTCGGGATGATGCCGACCAGGTTGATCGGCAGCTTCATTTGCGCGACTGCCGAAATCGTGCCGAGCACGCTGGCGGCGCCGCACATGTCGTACTTCATTTCGTCCATCTCGCCGGGCGGTTTCAGCGAGATACCGCCGGTATCGAAGGTGATGCCCTTTCCGACCAGAACGACAGGTTTCTCGTTCTTGTCGGCGCCGCGATATTCGAGCGCGATCAGCTTTGGCGGCTGCGCGCTGCCGCGCGTGACCGAGAGGAACGAGCCCATGCCGAGCGCTTCCATGTCTTTCAGCTCGAGAACTTCGACTTGCAGATCGTGTTCGCGCGCCAGGGTTTGCGCCTGTTCGGCGAGGTACGACGGCGTGCAGATGTTCGGCGGCAGGTTGCCGAGATCCTTGGCGAGGCTGACGCCTTTGGCGATCGCCATGCCGTGACGCAAAGCCTGTTCGCCGCGAGCAAGTTCCGAGCGTCTGGAGACACTGAGCGTGAGCTTGCGCAGCGGACGGCGGACTTCGTCCTGCTTGCTTTTCATGCGGTCGAAGCGGTAGATGCTTTCCATCGCCGTGGTGACCGCTTGCGTGATTTTCCACTCGCTATCGCGCTTTTTGACGGCCAGTTCGGTCAGGTAGAACACGGCTTCCATCGAGCCGGTTTCATTCAGCGTCTTGATTGCCGCCGCGACCGCCTCCCGATATTCCTTGTCCTTGAAATCGCGCTCGCGGCCAAGGCCGACCAGCAGCACGCGATCCGACAGGGTCTGCGGGATATTGTGCAAGAGCAGCGTCGCGCCGAGTTTTCCCTCCATATCGCCGCGCCGGATGATATCGCCGATATAACCGTTCGAGATGCGATCGAGCAGTTCGCCGGGCAAAGTCAGTTTGCGCGGTTCGAAAACGCCGACAACGACGCAGGCGCTGCGCTGCCTCTCAGGGCTGCCGCTTTTTATGCTAAATTCCACGTAGACTCCCGTTCGGAAACTTCTCTAAGACGGTTTGGAGGCGGTTCATTTTCTGAGTACACGAAAGAAGTATGCAGCCTGGGGGAAGCTCTGCAAACCTTTCCGTTCGTTCCCCTATTTCGAGGGCAGGCGCTGAGCCTGTCGAAGGACAGATACGGGCGGTGAATAAAGGATTCCATGCAATTATCCTAGGACTTTTTCGTAAAAGTCAAAGAAGGCCATGAAATAATGATTTTTCGCCGCGCGCTCGTGCGCGAGTTTGGCGCCTTGGCGCTCGCCGTTTTCTCCGTGCTGTTCGCAATTACCCTCACCACCCAGCTGATCCGCTATCTCGGCCAGGCCGCGGGCGGCGTGATAGCGTCCGACGGCGTGCTGGCGTTGCTGGTGTTCACCGCGATCGGGGCTTTGCCGGTGCTGTTGTCGCTAACCCTGTTCATTTCGGTGCTGATGACGATTACGCGCAGTTACGCCGATTCGGAAATGGTCGTGTGGTTTTCGAGCGGCATGAGCCTGCTGGCGTGGATACGCCCGGTGCTGCTGTTCGCGCTGCCGCTGGTATTCACGATTGCGCTGCTCAGCCTGCTGCTGGCGCCGTGGGCGCTCGACAAGCGCGCGGCATTCAGGCAGCAACTCGAAAGCCGCGACGATGTCTCGGCTGTCGCGCCCGGCGTTTTCAAGGAATCGCGGCACTCGGACCGCGTTTTTTTTATCGAAAGATTCGACAGCGTCGAAAATCGGCTCGAAAACATCTTCATTCACTCGATGCGCAAAGGCGAAACCGCAACCACCGCCGCGGCACAAGGCTTTCAGGAGACGCAGGCAAATGGCGACCGCTATCTGGTGTTGCTGAACGGGCGGCATTACGAGGGCGCGCCGGGTTCGCGCGAGTACAAAATCACCAACTTCGAGCGCTATGAGATTCGCATCGAGGACATCGAGGCGGCCCGAGAGATGCCGTCGACGAAGTCGGTGAGCACGGCCGAACTGTTGCGGGCTCAAAGCCCGCGGGCGCTTGCCGAGCTGTCCTGGCGCGTCGGTTTGCCGATATCGGCCCTGATCCTGGCGCTTCTGGCCATTCCGCTCAGCTTTGTCAATCCGCGCGCCGGCCGCTCGCTGAACCTGATCCTGGCGCTCCTCGTATTCATGACCTACAGCAACTTTTTGAGCGTCGCGCAGGCGTGGATCGCGCAGCAAAAGATCAGTCCGTGGACTGGACTGTGGGGTGTGCACACGGCAATGGTCGCGCTATTGCTCCTCATGTTCTACCGGCGCTTGTCGATCCCTTCGCTGTTCCGCCGGCACCGATGAGCATTACCGGATTGGGGCTGCGGCAATGATATTGCGGCGCTATCTGTCGAAAGAAATCTTGCTGTCGACGTTGTTCGTTTTTATCGCGCTGCTGCTGCTGTTCGCCTTTTTCGACCTGATCAACGAGCTAGACAATCTCGGCCAGAACAACTATCGGCTGGGCTCCGCCCTCGCCTATGTCGCACTGAGCGTCCCAGGGCGCGTCTACGAGCTGTTTCCGATCGCCGCCCTGATCGGCACGCTGTTCGCGCTGGCGCAGCTCGTTCAGCATTCCGAGTACACGGTGATCCGCGTATCCGGCATGTCGATCGCGCGGATGGCGTTTATCCTGATCCAGCTCGGCCTGCTGTTCGCGGCGTTAACCTTCATTTTCGGCGAATTCATAGCACCCGCCGCCGATCGCGCCGCGCAGTATGTGCGGCTGCGCGCGACCAGCAGCGTGATCGCACAGGAGTTTCGCTCCGGGCTTTGGGTCAAGGACGATACCAGCTTCGTCAACGTCGCCCGCATTCTGCCCGATGCGACGCTGCTCGATATCAAGATCTACGAATTCGATCCGAAGTACCGGCTGCGCACGATCAGCACGGCGAAGCAGGGCGATTATCAGAAGGACAATCTGTGGCGGCTGCAGGATGTCGTGCAGACGCATTTCGAGCCGCAGCAGGTTTCGGTCAATTCGATAGCGCTGGCTGACTGGCGCTCGGTGCTGACGCCCGGAATCCTGAACGTACTGCTCGTGGTGCCGGAAAAAATGTCGACATCGAACCTGTATCGCTACGTCGAACACCTGCGCGAAAACAAGCAGCGCACGTCGCGCTACGAGATCGCGCTATGGACGAAAATCAGTTATCCGTTTGCAGTGCTGGTGATGATGGTGCTGGCGCTGCCGTTCGCCCATCACCAGAGTCGCGCGGGCGGCATCGGCGCCAAGATTTTTGCTGGAATCATGCTCGGGCTCGCGTTTCACTTGTTGAACCGTTTGTTCGGCCACCTGGGGCTGCTGAACGCCTGGCCGCCAATCCTCACGGCTACAGCACCCACCTTGCTGTTTCTGGCAGCGGCGGTGGGGATGATGTGGCGCATCGAGAGGCGTTAACAGAGTTAGCGCAGCGAGATAGTCGTTGTGTTATTGATCCCGCACACAGCGCAGGCCGGGTCTCGCACGAGTCTGATCGAGCGCCATTCCATCGCCAGCGCATCGAGCAGCAGCAGCCTCCCGCTCAAGGTTTCGCCGGCACCGGTCAGCAGTTTGAGCGCCTCAGCTGCCTGGACCGAACCGATGATGCCGACCAGTGGCGCGAACACGCCCATCACCGCGCAGCGCGTTTCCTCGATATCGCCGGTCTCCGGGAACAGGCAGTGGTAGCAGGCGCTCTCAGCGTCGCGCAAATCGAACACCGTGATCTGCCCGTCGAAGCGCACGCCGGCGCCCGAAACCAGCGGTTTCCTGAATTTCACGCAGGCGCGGTTCAAGGCGTGGCGAGTCGGGAAGTTGTCGCTGGCATCGAGCACGACATCGGCGGTCGGTACGAGATCGTCGAATCGCGCCGGCGGCAGGCGCTCGTTGACCGCAATCACTTTGACTTCGGGATTGATCAGCGCCAGCGCCGCGAGCGCGGATTCTACCTTGGCGGTACCGACCGAGCCAGTGTGATGGACGATCTGGCGCTGCAAATTGGTCAGATCGACAGTGTCGCCGTCGCAGATCGTAATCGTGCCGACGCCGCTGGCGGCAAGATACAAGGCGATCGGCGAACCCAGGCCGCCGGCGCCGATGACCAGCGCGTGCGAGGCGAGCAGCTTTTGCTGTCCTTCGATGCCGATCTGCGGCAGCAGAATGTGCCGGCTGTAGCGCAGCAGTTGTTCGTCATTCATGTTCAGACCTATCCTGGCGCCGCGGTGCGCAGATCATGGCTTGTACTCGATATGCCGCACATCGCCGCGACGCGATAGCAATAAAAAACGCTGCCGTGAGCGAACACGGCAGCGTTGCGGGCTGAAAAGATGAGGATCAGTTTTTCAGCGACAACACCTGCAAGCCTTTGAGCAGGTTCACCGCCTGATTGACCTGATAGTCGTTCTTCGACACGACCTCGCCGGGCTCCAGCTTGGTTTCTGGCTCGGGCGTCGGAGCCGGCTCCTTTGGCGTGCTACCGGGGGCAGGCGTGGGCGCAGGCGCGGGCTTGGCCGGAATGATCTCGATTTCCAGCTTCTTGCTCGCCGGATCTTCTGCTTCGCCATTGCTTAAGTGGCGCGTCAAATCCGCTTCGCGCAGCTTCAGCGCGACTTCGGCGCCGGTGACGGTCGCGTCTTCGACGACGATATCAGGCGTGATGCCCTTTGCCTGAATCGAGCGGCCGTTTGGCGTGTAATAGCGCGCCGTGGTCAGCTTGATAGCCGTGTTGTTGCCGAGCGGCAGGATGGTTTGCACCGAGCCTTTGCCGAAAGTCTGCGTGCCCATGATGATCGCGCGTTTGTGATCCTGCAGCGCGCCGGCAACGATCTCGGAAGCCGATGCCGAGCCGCCATTGACCAGAACCACCATCGGCACGTTTTTGATGCCGGCCGGCAGGTTCTTCAAATAGTCTTCGCGCCCCGGACCGCGCAGATAGTGTTCACCATTCGCCGTCAGCTTCATTTTCGCGTCTTCGGTGCGGCCATCGGTATAAACGACCAACGAGTTCTTCGGCAAAAACGCAGCCGACACGGCAACCGCGCCGTTCAGCAGCCCGCCCGGATCGTTGCGCAAATCGAGGATAAAACCTTTCAACGGCGCGCCGTTTTCCTGGTACATCGACTCTATCGTCTTGGCCAGCACTTCACCGGTGTGCTCCTGGAACTGGGTAACGCGAATATAGCCATAGTTCGGCTCGAGCAGTTTTGATTTGACGCTCTGAATCTTGATGATGGCGCGCGTCAGGGTGAATACCAGAGGCTTGGTTTCGCCCTTGCGCACGACCGTCAGCGTGATTTGCGAATTCGGCTTGCCGCGCATGCGTTTGACCGCGTCGTTCAAGGCCAGCCCTTTGACGGCGACATCGTCGAGCTTGATGATCAGATCGCCGGACTTGAGCCCGGCTTTGTATGCCGGCGTATCTTCGATCGGCGATACAACTTTGACGAAACCGTCTTCCATGGCGACTTCGATGCCGAGTCCGCCGAATTCGCCCTGCGTGCCAACCTGCAATTCCTTGAACGCATCGGCATCCAGATACGACGAATGCGGATCCAGGCCTGTCAACATGCCATTGATCGCTTCGGTGATCAGCTTTTTGTCTTCGACCGGCTCGACGTAGTCGGCCTTGATGCGGCCGAAAACTTCGGTGAATGCCCGCAGTTCCTCGATCGGCAGCGGCACGCCGGTATCTTTCTCGGCGACCGCGGAAAAATTCAGGCTGATCATCACGCCGAGCACGGCGCCGATCACGATGAGTCCAAGGTGGTGCATTCTGGTGCGCATTACTGAAACTCCTGATCAACTTACCCGGATAAGATTCTGTACGGAAGATTATTGCGGCTGAATCCGGTAGCGCCCGCAAACCTTTCTATTTGGAATTCAGCCAACCCCTTTCTATTTGGAATTCAGCCAACCCATTGGATCGAAGGGCTTGCCTCGATGCCGCATTTCAAAGTATAGACCCGAACTGGTGTTGCCGCCGCTGTTTCCGACTGCAGCCAATCGTTCGCCGCGAGCGACCGCTTCGCCGACCTGCTTATACAGGGTTTCGTTATTGCCGTACAGGCTCATGTAGTTTTCGCCGTGATCGACGATCATCAGGTTGCCGAAGCCGCGCAACCAGTCGGCGAATACCACCCTTCCCGGCGCGATTGCCTGTACGCCCTGTCCGCTATCAGCCTGAATAAACAATCCCTTCCAGACCGTTCCACCACCGGGACGTGGACTGCCGAAACGATGCGCAAGTTCCCCCTGTACCGGTAAATTCAGCTTTCCCTTAAACTGCCCGAAAGCGTCGATTTCGTGGCGGGGGGGGCGCTGACCCCGCTCCTGATCGCGTCGCGGCGGTGGCGCTTTCGGCCGCGACGCGATAATTTTCTCGATGCGCTCGAGCAGTTCAGCCAAACGCGCCTCGTCGCGCTGCAAATCGCCGATCTCGCGGCGCTGCGCATCGACCTCTTTCGAGATCAGCGCCAGCGCCTGTCGGCGCGTCAAGTGCTCTTTTTCCAGTTGCTGTTTGTGCGTCACGCGCGAACGCTCGATTTTGGCGAGATCAGCCCGTGCTTGCGCGGCCTTGCTTTCCAGATCTTGCTGACGCTCGAGATTGCTGCGCAGTTCTTCGAGCAGCCCGGCCTGGGCGCGCGCGATATAGCCGTAGTAATGCAGTTGCCGCGCGACCCGATTCGGATCCTCGCCACTCAGCAGCAAACGCAGCAGAGGCGCATGCCCCTGCCGGTAGCGCTGCGCGAGCAGCTTGCCGAAGGCGATTTGCTGCTCGTCGATAGCGGCCTCGAGTTGCGCTGCGGCGCTCCCCAGCACGCGCAGCTCATTTTCGGCGTCGCCGTTCCGCCGCGCGAGATCGGCGAGTTCACGATTGATGTCCGAGATCGCGCGTTCCGATGCCCGCAAGGCGCCGGAGGCGTCGGCTTGATCTCGCTCGGATTCGGCAAGCTGTTTTTGCAGCGCGCTCAACCGTTGCCGCAAATCGGCGAGATCGTCTTTGGGCGCGGCGGACGCGGCGCCGAGCGCAATCAGGCAAACGCCGATGAGCGCAGCACAGCGGGCGAAGACGCGTAACAGCGGGCATGCTGCGCGGCCTGGCGCCTTCGCTCTTACCAGCGCGCTTCTCCCTGCGACGCCGTCTCGGCGATGGCCGCCTTGAGTTCGGTTTCGTCGCCGAGGTAAAAATGGCGTATCGGCTTCAAATTGTCATCCAGCTCGTAGATCAGCGGGATACCGGTCGGAATATGGGTGGTCAGGACTTCCTGGTTGGAAAGCTGATCGAGATGCTTGATCAGCGCCCGCAGCGAATTGCCGTGGGCGACGATGATGACGCGGCGGCCGCTGTGTATGGTCGGCGCGATGGTTTCGTTCCAGTATGGCAGGAAGCGATCGACCGTATCTTTCAGGCATTCGGTTAACGGTATCTGTTCCTTGACGAGGCCGCGATAACGCGGATCGCTGGACCAGTGGCGGCGGTCAAACTCGGGAAGCGCGGGCGGCGGCGTGTCATAGCTGCGCCGCCACATCAGGACCTGATCCTCGCCGAACTTGGCTGCCGTCTCGGCCTTGTTCAGCCCCTGCAGCGCGCCGTAGTGGCGCTCGTTCAATCGCCACGACGTCGCGACCGGAATCCACATCGCGTCCATCTCGTCGAGCATGATCCAGAGCGTGCGGATGGCGCGCTTCAAAAACGAACTGAACGCGATATCGATTCCGAACCCGTTCTCCTTCAACAGCAATCCAGCCCGCTTCGCCTCCTCCCGGCCCTTGGCGGTCAAATCGACATCAGTCCATCCAGTAAAGCGGTTTTCCTCGTTCCATACACTTTGGCCATGGCGCAACAGAATTAGCGTCTTCACAGTTCCCCTTTGACGGCAGATTCAGATTAAGAGCTTGTCCGTAATAATTCAGCCAACCCTTCGGGCCGGGATCAATTTGAGCGCATCCCTTTGTCACAGGGAGGCCTGCGACCCGTTACCGGAAAGCGGCCGTTTGCGGGAGCAGGCCTCGCGGGCGCTACCCGCAAACGGGCGGGGTCGCCGCCAACGTATCCGCGCCCGCCTGGTTGTGGCCGACACAACGGCGCGTCCTGTTTCGCGGCCTGCGCTCAAATTGACCCCGGCGCGGGGCTGAATTATTCACGGACAAGCTCTAAGGTGAGCCAGGCGCAGCGCTCGTGCGAGCGGTCTGATCGATTGCGCGGAGTCGAGCTCGAGCAGTCGCAAAGTCTTCCCGGTCGTCGTTGTGAGCCCGAAACGGTGGGTCGAACTCGTGTATCATTTTAGCTATTTTTCGCCCATCGTGCCCGCCGCCCCATCGCGCCCCCCGCGCGCGCCGCCAACCGCGCAGATGTTCCGCAAACCGTTATGCTCGAATTCATACAACACAACATCTGGCTGGTTCTGGTCGCGGCAATCAGTGGCGGCATGCTGATCTGGCCGCTCATTACAGGCGGCTTCGGCAGGCGCAACGCGCTCGGCGTGTTCGAGGCGACGCAATTGATCAACCGCCGCGACGCGATGATTCTCGACGTGCAGGAGGCCGGCGAATATGCGGCCGGGCATTTGCCGAACGCTCGCCACATTCCGCACACGCAACTGAAAGATCGCCTGCGCGAAATCGAGAAATTCAAAAGCCGTCCCCTGATTGTCACCTGTCGTAACGGCAATCGCACGGCGGGGGCGTCATCGTTGCTGCGCAAAGCCGGTTTCGCCGAAGTGTTCGAACTTCGCGGCGGTTTGATCGCCTGGGAACAGGCCGGCTTGCCGCTCAGCAAAAAATAACACATCGAAAAACAAGCGCGCATGGCCCGGGTCCGCATGTACAGCACTGCGAGTTGCCCCTTCTGCATGATGGCGGAGCGCCTGCTGAAGGCCAAAGGCATCGCCGACATCGAAAAAATCCGCGTCGATCTCGATCCCGCGCAGCGCATCGAGATGATGCGCAAAACCGGCCGCCGCACCGTCCCGCAAATCTATATCGGCGAGCAGCATGTCGGCGGATATCAGGAGCTCGCGGCGCTTGAACACGAACACAAGCTGGATGCAATGCTGGGCCTTACGGCCTAGCCGCATCGTTTGCGGCGAACTATCCGTACACCACAAAGGAATTTCATGAGCGACCAACCAGTATTTGCAATCGAAAAAGTCTATGTGAAAGATCTGTCGCTTGAGATCCCGAATGCGCCGCAGGTTTTCCTTGAGCGCGAAGGCCCGCAGATCGACGTGCAGTTGCACACGCAGGGCAACCCCGTCGGCGATGGCGTATTCGAGGTCGTGCTGACCGTCACGATAACCGCCAAGTTGAAGGAAAAAAGCATGTTCCTGGTCGAAGTCGCGCAGGCCGGAATTTTCCAGTTGCGCAATGTACCGCAGGAAAACATCGAACAACTGCTCGGCGTCGCCTGCCCGAATATTCTGTTCCCGTATGTCCGCGAAACGATTTCGGACATCGTGACGCGCGCCGGTTTCCCCCCGGTCATCCTGAACCCGATGAATTTCGAAACGCTCTATGCGCAACGCAAGCAGGAATCGGCTGAAAAGACCGAAACCACGCATTAAATGTTCGCGTTGGCACGCCATGTACTAGTCGCATTTCTGCTGGCATTTGCCGGGCAGGCCAACGCAGCGCCGGAGTTCCGCAGCGTGACCGAAGACGCCGCGGTAACTTACGACGCGCCATCGCTGCGCGCGCGCAGGCTGTCGATCCTGAGCCGCGGTTATCCGCTCGAGATCGTGGTTTCGCTTGCAGGATGGGTCAAAGTTCGCGACGCAAACGGCGAACTTGCCTGGGTTGAGAATAAGGCGATCGGTGAAAAACGCAGCGTGCTGGTGCGCGTGCCTATTATCGATGTCAGGGAGGCGGCGAACGACAAATCTGCCGTGGTATTTCGCGCCGAACAGAACGTCGTGCTCGACTTCATCGAATATTCCGCTCCCGGCTGGGCGAAAGTCGCGCATCGCGACGGACAAAGCGGGTATGTCAGGACCAGCCAGGTCTGGGGCGTTTAACTCTGTTGCAAAACGACTGCGCTTGCCGATACGTCGTTACTGAGGGTCGTAAAGTGTACCTTTCTCGGCCCTTCGCGCCTGCTCTCGGGACCGAGCCTGGCCGCGTCGCCAGCCTTTTCTTGCCGCCCTTTACCGCGATGAGCGCGCGGTGAAAATCGCGGTCCTCGGTGCCGGCGCCTGGGGCACGGCGCTTTGCCTCAGCCTTGGCGCCCGGCACGAAGTGACGCTCTGGGTGCGAAGCGCAAGCCAGTTGTCGGACATGTCCGCGAGCCGGCAAAACCGCCGCTATTTGCCGGATTTCGCGCTGCCGGGCCCGATGATTCTGGCCGATTCGGTGTCCGCAGCCGTCAACGGTTGCGACTTGATTCTCGTCGCCGTCCCGAGTGCCGGACTGCGCCATGTTTTCCAGGAAATCTCAAGAGTCGATCATCCCGCTGTTGTTATCTGGGCGAGCAAAGGCTTCGAAGCGAAAACCGCGAAGCTGCCGCATCAGATCGCGGGCGAAGAGTTGCCTGCGGCGATTCCCCGCGCGGTATTGTCCGGGCCCAGCTTCGCACAGGAAGTCGCGCGCAATCTTCCCGCCGCAGTCACCCTGGCGTCGAATGACGCATCGTTCTGCCGCGACATGGCAGCGCGGTTGCACAGCCCGCGCCTGCGAATTTACGCGAGCGACGACGTGATAGGCGTCGAAGTCGCCGGCGCCGTCAAGAACGTGATGGCGATCGCCGCCGGCATCTGCGACGGCATGGGACTGGGATATAACGCACGGGCGGCGCTGATCGCCCGCGGTCTTGCCGAGATCACGCGCCTAGGCATGAAGCTCGGCGGCAAGCTCGAGACCTTCATTGGACTGGCCGGCGCCGGCGACTTGATTCTAACCTGCACCGGCGACTTGTCGCGCAATCGTCAGGTCGGATTAGGTCTCGCCCACGGCGAATCGCTGGCGGCGATTCTCGAACGCCTCGGTCACGTCGCGGAAGGCGTTTCCACCGCGCGCGAAGTCATGCGTCTGGCGGACGACATCGGCGTCGATATGCCTTTGACGCGCGCTGTCTGCCGGATTCTGCACGAGGCGATACCGCCAAAAGATGCCCTGGAAGAATTGTTGCGGCGCGATCCGAAGGCGGAGAACTACGGCTAGTTTTATTCTCGTGGCTACATACAGGAGTACGTAAAGTTGGAAACGGTGATAAGTACCTTGCGTTAGCCGTGTCCATCATGGCCGCGATGTTCTCTTTCAGGCTGCAAAAATCCGATAGTCGTAGGCCACTGCGAGAGCGGCTGAGTAAAACGGTTGAATTGATTAAGCTCCACTTACTACCTTACGGGAATCGTTTAAAGAACTCGCGAGACGAAGTAGGCCCGTCTAAAATTCAGAGTCATCGAAAGGATAACGTCATGCTGAAAGGCAAAGCTGCAATCGTCACTGGCTCCACCAGCGGCATCGGGCTCGGCGTCGCCCGCGCGCTCGCGGCGGACGGCGCCAATATCCTGCTGAACGGCTTTGGCGACGCGCAACCGATCGAAAAGCTACGCGCCGACCTGGCCGCCGAGTTCAAGATCAAGGTCGCCTACAGCGGGGCGGACATGTCGGAGCCGGCGCAGGTCGCCGGCATGGTCGAGCAGGCCACCAGCGAACTGGGCAGCGTTGACGTCCTGGTCAACAACGCCGGGATCCAGCATACGGCAAAGATCGAAGACTTCCCGGTCGAGAAATGGGACGCCGTGATTGCCATCAACCTGTCATCGGCGTTTCACTCCATTCGTGCCGCTGTGCCGCAGATGAAAGCGCGCAATTGGGGCCGCATCATCAACATTGCGTCAGCCCACGGCCTCGTCGCCTCGGCGACCAAGTGCGCTTACGTCGCGTCCAAGCACGGTATCCTGGGACTGACGAAAGTGGTCGCCCTGGAAACAGCCAAGACCGGCGTCACCTGCAATGCCATCTGCCCCGGCTGGGTGCTCACGCCCCTGGTTCAGAAGCAGATCGACGAATGGGCAAAGCGGGACAACATTCCGGTGGAGAAGGCAAAGGAGCTTTTGCTCATGGAGAAGCAGCCATCGGGCGAGTTCGCTTCGCCCGAGCAGATCGGCGGGCTCGCGGTGTTCCTGTGCTCGGACGCCGCCGCCCAGATCCGCGGCGCGTCCGTCAGTATCGATGGCGCCTGGACAGCGCAATGACGCCGTGAGGATGCCATGAGAAAGAAAGTCGTATCGTCCGCTGAAGCGGTCGCCATCATCCGCGACGGCGATACCTTGTGCTGCTCAGGCTTCGGCAGCAATGGCGTGCCGGTCGAACTGGCGCTCGCGCTGGAAAAGCGTTTCCTGGAAACCGGTTCGCCCAAGGACCTCACCTGCTGTTCGGCGGGGGTCCCGGCGATGGCGCCGAAGCGGGAATCAACCATCTGGGCCACGAGGGCCATGCTCAAGCGCGTCATCGGCGGCCATTACGGCCTGGTGCCCAAGATCGGCAAGCTCGCGCTGGAAAACAAGGTCGAG
The DNA here is from genome assembly GCA_013695435.1 of Burkholderiales bacterium. Lineage (NCBI taxonomy): Bacteria > Pseudomonadati > Pseudomonadota > Betaproteobacteria > Burkholderiales > Burkholderiales bacterium. Next base: position 21,515 of record JACDAM010000013.1, read on the forward strand.
GCCTACAACCTTCCCCTCGGCGTCATCTCCCACATGTATCGCGACATCGCCTGCGGCCTGCCTGGCACCGTCTCCAAGGTCGGCTTGGGTACCTTCGTCGACCCGCGGCGGAAGGAGGGAAGATCAACTCCCGCACCACCGAAGACCTGGTTGAGCCGATCACTCTGGGAGGCAAGGAACTGCTGTTCTACAAGGCCATTCCGATTTCGGTTGCATTCATCCGGGGTACCACCGCCGACCCGGAAGGCAATATCACCACGGAGCGGGAAACACTTACCCAGGACGCGCTGGCCATCGCCACCGCGACCAAAAACAGCGGTGACTTTGTCATCGTCCAGGTCGAGCGGGTGGCTGAACGCAGTTCGCTCAACCCGCGACGAGTCAAGGTACCCGGGATCATGGTGGACTGCGTTGTGGTTGGGAAACCTGACAACCATCCCCAGACCTTCGCGTCTACCTACAACGCTGCGTTCTCCGCCGAGGTGCGGGTGCCGCTTGATGCCTTGGAGCCGATGCCGCTCGACGAGCGCAAAGTCATTGCCCGCCGCGCGGCATTCGAGCTGATGCCCAACGCGGTGGTGGACCTGGGGATAGGCATGCCTGAGGGAGTGGCGGCGATCGCCAACGAAGAGAAAATCCTCAAGTACATGACGCTCACCGCCGAGCCCGGACTGATCGGCGGGGTGCCTGCGAGCAGCCTCAATTTCGGCGCCGCGGTGAATCCCGACGCAGTGATCGACTTGAACCAGCAGTTCGACTACTACGACGGCGGTGGGCTGGACCTCGCCTGCCTCGGGCTCGCCGAGTGCGATCCCCAGAGCAACATCAAACGTCAGCCGATTCGGGCCCAAACTCGCGGGCGCCGGGGGCTTCATCGACATCACCCAGAAGCCGTAAGGTGATCTTTGTCGGAACCTACCGCGGGCGGACTCAAGGTCGCGGTGGAGGACGGGAAGCTCAAGATTCTCAAGGAAGGCCGTGCCCGCAAGTTCGTGAACAAGGTGGAGCAGATCACTTTCAGCGGACCCTATTCAGCGAATAGCGGCCAGACTGTGCTTTACGTGACCGAGCGCTGCGTGTTCCAACTGACGCCGGAAGGACTCGAGCTGATCGAAACCGCGCCTGGCGTAGATGTGGAGCGGGACATCCTCGCGCACATGGATTTCAGGCCGATCATCAAACAACCGCTGGCGATGGACCCGCGCATCTTCCAGCCCGAAGCGATGAAGCTCAAGGACACCCTGCTTTCAATCAGCCTCGTGGACCGCATGGTCTATGATGCGCCCAAGGAGACCGTTTTTTACAATTTCCAGGGCTCCAGGTGCGGACCAAAAAGGACGTCGACCATGTCCGCAATGCCGCCGAGAGCCTTTGCAAGCCCATCGGCAAGAAGGTGGTCAATTACGATGACTTCCAGATCGATGAGAACGTAGTGGAGAATACGCGGAGATGGTCAGGTACCTGTCGGAGCGTTACTACACTCACGTCTCGCGCTATACGACGAGCGCGTTCATGCGACTCAAACTGGGCGAAGCTTTGGAGAACCGCGGCCTGTCCGCGCATATCTACGAAAACCCAGCGCGAAGCCCTGGACTCGGCGAAACCGTGGACTGAAGGCGCGAGGGTATGACCACGAGGATGCCGTCGGACTGATTCCGCGGGTTCCCGAAAGCTGTTTTCCAGAAGGTGCTCATGGCTGCGAAACCCGTACATCCGCTGCTCGCATCGCTCAAGCTGTCAGACGAGGGCAAGTTGGTTTCCGCGCGGGAAGCGGTACGCCTGATCCGCGACGGGGACACCGTGGCCACCGGCGGCTTCGTGGGCATCGGCTTCGCGGAAGAAATCGCCATCGCATTGGAGGAACTGTTCCTGTCCACTGAGGAGCAGTATTTTCAGGCGGTCGGAAAGCCACGCAACCTGACCCTCGTTTACGCCGCCGGTCAGGGGGATGGAAGGACCGGGGGCTCAACCATTTCGCCCACGAAGGGCTGGTACGGCGGGTCATCGGCGGGCACTGGGCGCTGGCACCGAAGCTGCAGAAGCTGGCGATAGCCAATCAGATCGAGGCCTACAACCTGCCCCAGGGAGTCATCACTCACCTCTACCGCGACATCGCCGCAGGCAAACCGGGGCTTCTTTCCGCGGTCGGGCTAGGCACCTTCGTCGATCCTCGTTTCGGCGGCGGCAAGATCAATTCCAAAACCACTCAGGACATCGTGGAGCTGATGAACATCGGCGGCGAGGAATACCTGTTCTACAGGACCTTCCCCATCAACGTGGGCATCATCCGCGGCACCACGGCGGACCTGGCCGGCAACATCACCATGGAAAAAGAGGCGCTCACCTGGAAGCGCTATCGATCGCGACCGCGGCCAAGAATTCCGGGGGTATGGTCATCGTCCAGGTCGAGCGCATCGCCGATCGAAACGCCCTCAATCCACGGCAGGTGAAAATTCCCGGCATCCTGGTCGACTGCGTAGTCGTGGCAAAACCCGAGAACCACTGGCAGACCTTTGCCGTGCCCTACAGCCCGGCTTTCAGCGGAGAGCTCAGGGTTCCGGTGGCATCCATCGCCGCAATGGAAATGAGCGAGCGCAAGATCATCGCCCGTCGCGCCGCGATGGAACTCAAACCCAACGCCGTGGTGAATCTGGGGATCGGAATGCCGGAAGGCATCGCCAATGTCGCCAACGAGAAAAGATCATCGACTTGTTGACGCTCACCGCGGAGCCGGGCGTGATTGGCGGCATTCCTGCCGGGGGACTTAGCTTTGGCGCGGCGACCAACACCCAGGCGATCATCGACCAGCCCTACCAGTTCGACTTCTACGACGGCGGCGGTCTTGATGCCGCGTTTCTGGGGCTCGCCCAGGCGGACCGGGAAGGCAACCTCAACGTCAGCAAGTTCGGACCCAAGCTCGCCGGAGCAAGAGGATTCATCAACATCAGCCAGAATGCAAAGAAGGTGGTATTCGTCGGCACCTTCAACGCTGGAAGGCTGAACGTCGCCGTCGAGGCGGGAAGCTGCGCATTCTCGAAGAAGGCGCGGCGCGCAAGTTTGTAAGAAGAAGTCGAGCATCCGCACTTTCAGCGGCTCTTATGCGACGAGGAGGAAACAACCGGTGCTTTACGTCACCGAGCGCTGCGTATTCAGCTTAAGCGCGGAAGGAATGGAACTGATCGAGATCGCGCCAGGCGTTGACCTGGAGAAAGACATCCTGGCGCGGATGGACTTCAAGCCTGTCATGAGACAACGGCCACGCCTGATGGATGCGCGGATTTTCAGGCCCGAGCCGATGGGGCTTAGGGACGATCTGCTGCGCCTGCCGCTGGAGAGTCATTTCACTTACGACCCGCAGCAGAACCTTTTCTTCGTCAACTTCGAAAGCTATAAGGTCAGGACGCTGGAAGACATCGAGAATATCCGCTCGCTGGTCGAGGCGCACCTCGCACCGCTCGACAGGAAAGTGTATGCCATCGTCGACTACGACAATTTCGAGATCCCTCCGGAATTGCTGAATCCCTACACCGAAATGGTGAAGGACTTGAGGGATCGCTTCTATTCGGGAGTCACTCGCTACACCACCAGCAACTTCCTGCGCATGAAACTCGGCGACGCTTTGAGCAAACGCAATGTTGCCCCCCACATTTTCGAGAGCGCCGAGGAAGCCCGCGAGCATCTGCGCGGGCTGGAGCAGAAGGTTTCGACCTGAGGAGACCCGGAAATGGATAGCACCGCCAATCCTGCGCCGCTGGGTCTCATGGGTTTCGGCATGACGACCGTGCTCCTCAACATTCATAACGCCGGGTTTTTCCCATCAGCACCATGATTCTTGCCATGGGGATTTCTACGGCGGCGTAGCGCAGATCATCGCGGGAATTTTCGGGTTCAAGAAGGGCAATACTTTTGCCGTCACGGCGTTTATCTCCTACGGCCTGTTCTGGCTTTCGCTGGTGGCCTTGATCCTCGCCCCGAAATTCGGTTGGGCCGACAAGACTCCGGAAGTGCCTGGGACGACAATTCTGCAAGCGGCTCGCCGACCGCGGCTACTGGGCCATCCGCTTTGATACCGCGACGCCGGTTTGTCATCGAAGATGAACAATTCGGACGTGCCCGATATATCAGCCCTAGCATCGGCCTTTGCAAAAGGCATGTTCGTTGCGGCGCCGTATACTCTGAAAGAAAGGGCGGATGACACGGCCGGGCTGTTGGATGCCCTGGGAATCCAATCTGCGCATTGTCGGCATCTTGATGGGGAGGAATGATCGGCCAGATGAATAGGCGACGCAAATCGTCCTCCTTCGGGGTCGGAAATCACCCTCGTGCTGGTGATCAGCGCCCCCGTGCTTTACGTAATATGGGGCACTGTGGTTTGATGCCATGGAGATACACATGTCACCACATCTGTTTCAGGCAATCGTCGACAGGTCTCTAGCGCGATCATCTTTGCCGACCGGCAGGGCGTGGCTCGGCTGTGGAATGCGGGTGCGGAAGCGGTGTTCGGTTACTCGTCGGAAGAAGTGGTCGGGAATAGTCTGGACGTGATCATCCCCGAGCGCCTGCGTCCGGCTCATTGGAAGGCTTTCCACGAGGCCGTGGAAACGGCCGCACCAAATACGGTAGACAAGTGATGGTGGACTCGCTCGCTCCACAAGACCGGACAAAAGCTGTATGTAGACTTAAGTTTCGCCATCGTGAAAGACGGCTCCGGGGAAGTGGTCGGAGCGGTCGCCGTGGCCAGCGACGTGACAGAACGCTACCTCTCGGAGGCAGCGCTGCGCAAGCGGGTCGCGGAGCTGGAAGCGCAGTTGAAAACCTCGCCGGCGCCGCCATCGCCGAAGTAGCTCGCGAAACGGGCTCAGTCGCGCACAAGATGAAATCCGCATTACGGTAATCGAAGGGCTCTGGAACACGACTCAGCCGGCAAGCGACCGATGAACGAGCAACGAAAGCCGGTCAGGAAATTCAGGCAGATTCTGCTGTGGCCCTTGCAGTTGATGCCGCTGCGCGGAGGAGTCCAGATCCACCGCCATTGGGAATACCTGGCGCAGGCTGGAAACGATAATCCCTGGCGGGAGGTGGCCGACGAGTTCACTGGCGACCCGTTTCAGTTCAAAGAGCGGCATTACGCCGAGTTCGTCACTTTTCTTCCTCACGTGCAGCGGTTCCTCTATGGCGAAGGGGTCGGGGTAAGCACCAAGGCGGGTTACGGCGAATCGCCGATCCACGTTTTCAGACGGAGCGACGTAGCCGGTGTGCGGGCGACCTACAGCGACGGGGAGCCGGCTGACTTCCACATCGCCCACGTTGACCTGTATTTTCTGTACGACCTTGACATCGTCATTCCAGTGGTCGAGATCCTCGCGGAGGACTTGAGCCTGGAACGCGCCCAGGACATGCTGTTCCGTTTCGGACGGGCTTATCCCTCCTATTGGGAAGAAAACGGTCAAGGCGGACATTGCCTGAAGCGGGTGGAATGGCTTTCCCCCGGTGGGGAGGTGCTGGCGGCATCAGACTATGAGAAGCGGGAGAAATACCTCTCCTTCGCTTGCCGGCATCGCTCGCCGTGCATTGCCTCTCACTGGGAATTCCTGTTGAAACCGATGGTGCTGCACCATTCCGAGGAACAGGGCTTGATCCGCTACCGGCAGCTCGAATACTACCGCATGCCGGTGATGAACTACCTCGCAATGGAGGATCCGCGAGAACTCACCCGCGGCGACCATGCGCGCCTCGCGCTGGTGACCGGATCCGGCGATTCCCTGACGCTGCCCTACTCCTCCCGGCACCTGCAGGATTTCGAATATCGTTACTGCTACGATCGCTACTGGGAAGCGGAAAGCCACGGCTCGATGAATACCCGGCTCATGTGCTGTGGGCATGCCTTCACTATCGTTGGCAGCGCCGACGATCCTTTTTACGTTGGCCTGGAAACCGGGGTACTCGGCCAGTTCCGCCACCAGTATTTTCTGCTTTTTCTGATCGCCCACTTCCAGAAGGCCGCCCTGCTCATGCTGTCGGATCGGCTGGTTGTGGCCGTCACTCGGCTGGACATCAACAACGTGGAGTCGATCAAGGAATTCAAGCGGAATATCCGGCAAATCCTGGAGATCTTCCTCCGCTTCACCCATCGCTACTGGTTCCACGAGATATCCAACCAGGTTCAGGCGCGGGATATATTCCGCATGCTGACCGGCCATCTGGGCACGGATCAAATCTATGCGGAAGTACGCGACGAAATACAGGACATGAGCCAGTACCTGGACAGCGATGGGCTGAGACGACAGGCCGAAACGGTGGTACGACTCACGGTGGTGACCACCTTCGGACTCTTGGGCACGGTGGTAACCGGCTTCCTCGGAATGAATCTGATCGCTGCGGCCGACAACCCGTTTTCGATGAAGGTACTCTATTTCGCCATCGTGTTCGTTCCCACTCTCATGCTCACGCTGTACACGATCATCAAGTCGAAGCGCTTGTCCGAATTCCTCGACACCCTGTCCGACGAGCGCCTGTCAGGCAGGGACAAGCTGAACGCGCTGCGCAGAGTCTGGAGAAAAAAAAAGCGAGGGCCCGGTTAAGCTCGGCGATTGCTGGCGGAACGCGCGAGGATTGCAGGTTGGCTCGTGCTCGCGAAATTCAGAATCGAGCGTGCTGCATCAAGCGGCGGCCAAGAGCGCTCCGGTTACACCGCCCGTGGAGACGAAGCGAGGAAGGCTGGAACCTCCATGCTTCTCAAACCCAGTCCGAATGAACAACAACGTATTGCAACATCACAGTTTGGGTTCCGTCGCGCCCGCCGAGCGCAATCGTAAGCTGGCCATCAGATGCCCGTATCAAAACCGAGCTGGCGCCACGCTTCGTAAACGGTAATGGCGACGGCATTCGACAGATTGATGCTGCGGCTCAATGGCAGCATCGGCAGGCGCACTCGATATTCTTCGCCGAATTCGTCCAGCACCGCTGGCGGCAAGCCACTTGTTTCCGGGCCGAAAACGAAAACGTCGCCTTCGCAATAGCGCGGTTTGTCGTAGCGCCGATTCGCGCGCGTGGTGACTGCGAACATGCGTCTTCCTTGCAATTGATCGCACAGCGCTTGCCAGCCCGCGTGGACGGCAATCGCCGCATATTCGTGATAATCGAGCCCGGCGCGCCTCAACTGCTTGTTTTCAAGCTTGAAACCGAGCGGCTGGACGAGATGCAGGCGCGCCCCGGTATTTGCGCACACGCGAATGATGTTGCCGGTATTCGGAGGGATTTCAGGCTGATACAAAACAATGTCGAACATCGCATCGTCGGAAAGATTTAGCCATCCTGCAAAGTGCGCGCTGCGATCCAGCCGCTGACTTCACGGGCGCCTGATTTGCGCAAAGTTGCAGCTAGCTCGTTCAGGGTCGCGCCGGTCGTCATCACGTCGTCTACGATCGCAACTCTTTTGCCGGCGAGATCGCTGTCGCAGGCAAAAGCGCCGCGAACGTTTTTCGCGCGTTCTTTCCATGGCAGAGCGGTCTGCGGCGGTGTGTCGCGCATCTTGCGGCAGGCGTCATGCGCGATTGGAATATCCAGTTCGCGCGCCACGAATCTGGCGATTTCGAGCGCATGGTTGAAGCCGCGTTCGCGCAGCCTTTGCTTCGACAGCGGCATGGCGAGTATCAAGTCCGGACGGCTTCCGATAGCCGGCGTGAGAACAGCCGCCAGTACTTTCGCGATAGCCAGTTTGCCGTCATATTTCAGCGCCTGAATCAGGGTGTTGGCGGGGAAGGCGTAAACCAGCGCGCAATCGACGCGATCGAATTTCGGCCGATGACGCAAGCACGCGCCGCATGTCTCGCCGTTCAAAGTCGGCAGCGCACAGACCGGGCAACGCCGGCTCGCGAGCCGCGGCAAAGCAGCCAGGCACGCCGCGCACAGCGCAATTTCGCGGCTTGCGCCGCTGCATAGCTCGCAGTTCTGCGGCACGAGAGTCTGGGCGGACTTTAGGCAAAGGTTCAAAAATCCGTGCGGCGAAATTGACAAGGGCAGGTGCATCCTGAATGATTGAACCAGCCGTAAGCGTACCGCACATACAGTCTTTGCCACGATGAAAATCAACGATACCTTAGCCGCGCCCGAACACCGGGTCGGCTTCGGTGATGCCTGGTCAACCGTAGCCGTCGAAGCCCTGTTCGCGCTGCCGTTTGCCGACCTGTTGCACCGCGCGCAAAGCGTGCACCGCGCCCATTTCGATCCGAACGAAGTGCAGCTCTCGACGCTACTGTCGATCAAGACCGGCGGCTGTCCGGAAGACTGCGGCTATTGTCCGCAAGCCGCGCGCTATCACACAGGGGTCGATAATGAGGCGATGCTCTCCGCCGATACGGTTCTTATGGCGGCGCGCGCGGCGAAGGCAAAAGGCGCAAGCCGTTTTTGCATGGGCGCGGCATGGCGCGGTCCGAAGCAGCGCGATCTCGACCACGTCGTCGAGCTGATCAAGGCGGTGCGCGAACTCGGGCTCGAAACCTGCGCCACCCTGGGCATGCTGCGCGACGGCCAGGCCGGGCAGTTGAAAAGCGCCGGGCTGGACTACTACAACCACAATCTCGACAGCGCCGCGGATTTCTACGGCGAAATCATCACGACCCGCGTTCAGAACGATCGTCTGGATACGCTGCGGAAGGTCCGTGAAGCGGGGCTCAAGGTGTGCTGCGGCGGCATCGTCGGCATGGGTGAGACGCGGCGACAGCGCGCCGCTTTGATTGCGCAATTGGCGAGTCTCGATCCCTATCCGGAAAGCGTTCCGATCAACAACCTGGTGCAGGTTCCGGGTACGCCACTGCACGGGCAAGACGCGCTCGATCCACTGGAATTCGTGCGCACGATCGCGTGCGCACGCATCACGATGCCGGCAGCGCGCGTGCGCTTGTCCGCCGGACGCGAGAACATGTCCGACGAGCTGCAGGCGCTTTGTTTCCTCGCCGGCGCCAATTCCATTTTCTACGGCGAAAAATTGTTGACCACCGGGAATCCGCGGGCAGAGCAGGATCGCGCGTTGCTCGAACGATTGGGTATCCACATCGCTCCCGGCTCGTAACGCGCAACATGCCGCCGTCGAGCGCGGCTTCGCACACAGCCTGAGTAATGAGCAAGTCGAAATCGTCCGCTCCTCGTGACCGCTCAAGCGAAACAACTTCCTGACATGCCCGGTCCAGCGCTCGAAGACGAGCTTCGCGAAGAACTGCGGCGGCTTGAAGATGACGGCCTGTTGCGCCGCCGGCGCAGGCTCGAAGGCCCGCAAGGCGTGCGTGTCGTGGTCGACGGCCTTCCCTGCCTGGCGTTCGCGAGCAATGATTATCTGGGCCTCGCCAATCATCCCGCGATCATCGCTGCCGCTATTGCCGGCGCCGGGACGTTTGGGGTCGGCGCAGGGGCATCGCATCTGATCACCGGCCACGGATCGGCGCACCATGCACTCGAAACCGAGCTCGCCCGGTTCGTGGATTTGCCTGCGGCGTTGTTGTTTTCGACCGGCTACATGGCGAATATCGGAACGGTTTCCGCGCTGTGCGCGCGCGGCGACGCGATTTTTTCCGATGCGCTCAACCATGCTTCGCTGATAGATGCGGCGCGTTTGTCGCGCGCGGATATCCATCGCTATCCGCATCTCGACATCGGCGCCCTGGACGCAGCGCTCGCCGCCTGCCGCGCCAGAAGAAAGCTCGTGATCAGCGACGCTGTATTCAGCATGGATGGCGACATCGCGCCGGTTCCGGCACTGCTCGCGTTATGCGAACGGCATGACGCTTGTCTGTTGCTCGACGACGCGCATGGCTTCGGTGTTCTTGGCGCGGGCGGCCGAGGCATCCTCGAACACTTTTCGATGCGGTCGCCGCGCGTAATCTATATGGCGACGCTCGGCAAAGCGGCTGGCGTGGCGGGCGCTTTTGTGGCCGGCACTACGGAATTGATCCGGGTTCTGATTCAGCGCGCGCGGACCTATATTTATACGACGGCGATGCCGCCTCTGCTCGCTTGTGCATTATCCGCAAGCCTGACCATCATTGCCGGCGACGGCTGGCGGCGCCGGCACTTGCAGCGTCTGATTGCGCAGCTCAAGTCGGGCTTCGATGCGAAAGCTTGGCGTCTGCTGCCTTCCGACACGCCGATTCAGCCGCTTATGCTGGGCTCGAACCGATCGGCGCTGCGGGTCAGTGCGGCACTGAGCGAGCGCGGTATTCTGATCCCCGCGATTCGTCCGCCGACAGTGCCCGAGGGCAGCGCGCGCTTGCGTATTTCGCTGTCGGCTGCGCACAGCGAGGCCGACGTGAGCGAACTGATTTCGGCTTTGCGCGAGGTCGCAGCGCACGACGAGGATGCCCCGGCAACGCCGGCCAAGCGCAATGCGGGATGATGCGAGCCTGGTACGGCGGGCGTTTGAGCGCGCGGCACCCATCTACGATGCCGTCGCCGCGCTGCCGCGCGAGATCGGCAGCCGTATGCTCGAACGTCTGCAGTACATCAAGCTGACGCCCGGACCTATCCTCGACGCCGGTTGCGGAACTGGCGTCGACAGTCGCGAACTGCAAGCGCGCTATCCTGATGCTCACGTCATAGCGCTCGACCTCGCGCTGGCGATGCTGCATCTCGCGCGCAACACAAGCCCGGCTTTGATCTGCGCCGACATTGCGCGGCTGCCGATCCGCGGCGAAAGCATGGCGCTGGTCTGGTCCAACTTGGCCCTGCCATGGGCCGGCCACGGTATTTTCGCCGAACTCCAGCGCGTTCTCGCGCCGGGCGGCCTGCTGATGTTCAGCACGCTCGGCCCCGATACCTTGAAGGAATTGCGCGCAGCGTGGCGAGATGGCTACAACCACGTCAACGAGTTCAGCGATATGCACGACATCGGCGACGATCTGGTCGAAAGTGGCTTCACCGCGCCCGTCATGGAGCGCGAAGAGATCACGCTGACCTACTCGTCAGCGCGCAGCCTGATGGCGGAATTGAAAGCGCAGGGCTCGCGCTCCCTGAATCGGAAAAGACGGCGCGGACTGGGCGGCAAAGATCGCCTGACTGAAGCGCTCAACGGCTACGACGCGATGAAGCGGGATGGCCGCGTGCCGGCGACCTTCGAAGTCATCATCGCGCACGCCTGGAAGCCCGAGCGCCGTCGCGCCGATGCGCGTCCGATCAAAATGTATGCGCGCAGGCCGCCCGATGTCTGAAGGATATTTCGTCACCGGCACCGACACCGGCGTCGGCAAAACCGTGGTCGCCTGCGGACTGTTGCGGGCGTTTGCCAACCAGGGGAAATCCGCTATCGGCATGAAGCCGGTCGCGGCCGGTTGCGCCGAAGACGGCTACGATGATGTCAAACAATTGCTTGCCGCCAGCAACACTGAAGCGCCGCGCGATCTGATCAATCCTTACGCGCTGCCGCTGCCGGTCGCGCCGCACATTGCCGCGCAGTTTGCCGGTATTGATATCGATATCGGCGTCATCGCCGAAGCTTATGCGCAACTCGAGGCGCGCAGCGACATCGTGATCGTCGAGGGCGTCGGCGGCTTCAAGGTTCCTTTGAATTCGCATCAGGACAGCGCCGATCTGGCGCGACGACTGGCATTGCCGGTGATTCTGGTCGTCGGCATGCGGCTCGGCTGCCTGAACCACGCTTTATTGACGGCCGATTCGGTCCGGGCGCATGGTCTGGCGCTTGCGGGCTGGATCGCGAACCGGGTCGATACAGCGATGCCGATGTTCGAACAAAACGTGCGCGCGCTGGAAGAGCGGTTGCCATGCCCGCGGCTTGCAACCCTGGCATGGCAGCCAGACCCGCAGGCTCCGCGGACCGCCGATGCATTGTCGCTGACTTTATTGGCTTAGATGTGATGTTGCAGTACGTTAATCGTGAAGCCCGTCGGCAGGTCGTCCCGAGCATGAGGTTCCGAGTCAGATGTTGGGCGTCACAAGCAATCTCTGCCGCACTTTCCAAAAGAGTCAGAAATGTCGAGTACCGCAAAGAACACCCGCGCCACAGTCGTTCCTTGCCTGCGCTATCGCGACGCGCCGAAGGCCATTGAATGGCTTTGTTCGGTCTTCGGTTTCGAGAAGCAGCTCGTCGTTCCAAACGAAGACGGCACGATTGCCCATGCACAGCTTAGCTTTGGAAATGGCATGGTCATACTGGGCTCCGTGTCGAAAGTCGAAAACGAGTTCGGTCGCCTGATGAAGCAGCCCGACGAGATCGGCGGCATGGAAACACAAAGCCCATACCTCATCGTGTCAGATGCCGACACGGTGTATCAACGAGCAATGGCCGCTGGTGCGAGAATCGAAATTGAAATCAAGGACGAAGACTACGGAGGTCGAGGCTTTAGCTGCCGGGATCTTGAGGGTCATTTGTGGAACGTCGGAACCTACGATCCATGGTGACGCCCAACCCGGTGTTGGGCGACAGGACCTCTTCGATGACTTCAGCAATCTCCGGTTCTCCGGAAAGGCGAGCAGCACTTTATTCTCTGGCCTGGGGAGACCGAGATACTGCGATAGCTTGTAGCAGAGGGG